>JAOZQN010000224.1 GCA_029932195.1 Bacteroidales bacterium
TGCATCGGCTACTTGTTGGTAGCCGACCGCCTACTCGATTGTGTGCATTTTTATCTAACCATTTATATGATATAATCATTCTTTCCGCATTTACAAAAACACTGCATTTTATTTAATATATCACTATGCTAAACCAAAATTATTCATGGAATTGCTATTTTTTTTATTTAAATATTCTGTTTAGAGTTTCAGGAAAATCGTTATAAATTCTATTTTCTTTTTTGTTTAAACTATAAAAATCAAAATTAATAATTACAATTGAATTTAATTTTGTGAAAAATAATTGCATACTATTCAGTTTTTTCATAAAATCGGTGTAATTGGAAAATATCAAGTGTGAATTTTCTCTAAGTTTTGCGGAAAATAAAAAATTAACTGTTTTGTATATTGAAGCAAAACAACTTTCAGTATCTTTAAATAATTTTTCAAATTCATGACTAATTTCCGCCGGCGTTTCAGTCGGACGGAATTTGAATAAATCAGAAAGTTTCGTTAAGTTATTATCTAAATATTCTTGAAACTTTATTTTGGTTATTTTACCTTGATTTACTAAAATAACTTTACTAATACTTTCAATCAATTTAATTCTCAAATTATAATATTTTTCTTGAAATTCATACCAAGTATTAGGGTTGTAATATTTATTTGTCATTTTATATAGATAAGAATTTATTTCTGTATCTGTTTTGAAATGTAAGTTACTTTTTGGTATTTCTTTTTTACTTGGATTGTAATCAAAATTAGAATTTTCAATAAAAATATCACAATTAATTTCACTGCCACAATATTTATCACAAAAAGGAATTGCAGAACATAGCAAATTTAACCTGTCCATTGTTTCTTTATTAAAGTCAGGGTCTTGTTTCAAATTTATATATTTAAAATTTAAAACATTATTTTTTACAGTAAGTTCTTCAATATCCAACTCTTTTTTTAGATATTTAAAAATGTCTTTTTGAAATTTGTTACACCAAATTTTATGATTTTCACTGTCATATCTATAAAATCTCTGTGAAAAAATGCAAAATGAATTTAAGTCTAAAATTGTAGCATCGTATTTTAACAAATAACTAACAATATCGCTCCATTTTACTAATTGTAAATCACATAAATACAACCAATCTAATAATAAATCAAATTCTTTAATATTGTTTTTTATAAATGTAACATTTATATTTTCATTCAAATATGAAAAATAGAGTTTAACAAAATCTAACCCCCTATTCGTATTTTCAACTTCTTTTGCATATTCCTTAATTTTCTCAAAACCTTTTGCTTTTTCACCCTTAAAAATGTTAAGCATATTATCAATAGTGTTCGTTTTGATTATGGGAAATAATTCTGAATTAAAAAGAAGTGTATTTCCAAAATCATTGTAAACTTTATCGTAAACAATTTTATTTTTATTGAAGAAAAATTGTTCTCCGCCTTCAAACATTCCTTTTGTAATGTTAAGCCAAAATTTTAATTCTTTTGTTTTGGAATATTCCGCAATTTTTAGTATAAATTTGTCAATGTTTAAGTCTGAATAATTTAAGGCATTTTCAACAAATAAGTATATGTAATCACTTGGAATACAGGAAATTATTTTAATTATTGTATCTACTGGGTCAATATATTTTCCGTGTAATAATTCGCTTAAATGTTTTGTCCTAATATTATGCAATGGATAAATAAAATTGTTTTCATCTATCATAATAAATTCATCTACAAGACTTTCTATTATGCTTTGGTAATCTTCAAGTTCGGTAAAACTTTCTAAAAGATTAGATAAAATTACAGGCACACCAAGTGTATTTGCTAATGAAATTCTGCGTAAAATTTTAATTTTAGAATTTTTATTATTATTTCGCATGACTGTAATTTGGTCTGCAAGTAAATCCGAAAGCATTTTTCCTTGTGTGATTAAAAATATGTATTCAATCAAAAGAGCATTCTTTCCAAGTTTTTCAAATGCAAGCTCTGGCGTATCACCTGAAACAATTTTATTTTGCTTTTTAAGATTTTTAAATATTTCTTTTGCTTCACTTAAATCTAAATAGGGTGTAATTATTTCATAATTAGTAACATTTTTTTTGCTAAATCTATAATAATCTTCATTGCGAATAGTTATAAGTGTTTTTATTCCATTAGCCACACAAGTTGATAGTATATCAGAAAAGTATTTAATCTCTTCTTTTACATTATCGATTAATAAATTTACAGGAAGTCCAAGTTTTGACAGAAAAATTAAATAATCCGAGATACTGTCAGCGGCTTGTTTTGTCTGTGCAGACTTTATAATATAGGTAAAATTTATATCCCAATTATCATAAATATAGCGATATGCTAATGTTGATTTGCCTTGACCACTTGTAGCTTTTATTACACAAATATTGTTATTTGTAAATGCTAAATTTATTTTATCAAGCCAAGCACTACGTTTAACGTCTAAATTTGCAACAATATGACCGGCTCTTATTTGTTTTGCTTCATAAAAATCATTTAGATTTTTATCTGTTTCCCAGTTTATTTTTGTTATCAAACTTTTACCATAACTTTCAAAAGATTTATGTCGCTCAATACTTTCCAAAACACTTACATTTATTTTGTCTAAATCGTTTTTATTTATGGTTTTGCGTTCGTATGACCATTCTACGCAATGATATGCAAGTGCATAAAAATAAAAATCTACAATCTCTGAGTTTAAATTATAAAATGTTGTAATTTTTTGTTTTATTTTGTTTATTAGTTCACTCCTGCTATAAGATTTGATTGATAAATTATTTAAAATTAATTTAATAGTCTCTTTTTTTATTTCATGTTGCAGGTAAAGTGTATAAGCTTCTTCCACTAATTTATTTTGACTATTAACAGGTAATTTTGTGTAATTTTGAATGCTTTTAATTACTTCTAAAAAAGGGTATTTTTCAATTAATTTGTTATACTTTAATGTCTTTATATCCTGTTTGATGTTTTTTTCTGATTTTAAATAAAGCTTAAATATATCTTCAACTAATTTATTTTGTTCTTTTATATTTAAAGATGAATAATTTTGAAGTTCTTTTATCCTTTTTACAATAGGAAAATTAACAATAAGAGAAAATTTTGAAGTTGGGCTTTCCAAAATAACTTCCACAAAGTTTCTTAAAGGGTCTCGTATTTTTGCCCAATTCCATGGTTTATTGCTTGTTTTGACTTGAATATAATTATCTTCAACTGTAAAACCTTTTAAATCTACGTCTTCTATTCCTTCAAAACGAATAGCGGAATATTTACAATTTGCATCATATAAATTTAATGTTTTGTAAAGTGAATATATAATCTGAAAATCAATACCTTTGATATTAACAGCTCCACCAAATCGTTTTTTTAATATATGTTCAAGATTATTCAATATAATTAATATTTTAGAGGTTATTATTTCTGTTATTTTACCGAATTTTCTACAACCTCAACTTCTTCGTCTGTTAGTTCGTAAAGTTCGTAAACCATTTTATCAATTTTTTTATCTGTTTGGTTTATTTGAGTTTGTAATTCGTTTATTTTTTGTTTTGATGTATTAAAATATTCTCTCCATTCGTTGTTTTCTGCTCCCAAATTTATTTTTACTTTTTTCTTTCGCAACTCTTTTTTAAACTCTTCGTATTCCAAATTTTGAAAGTTTTGTAATTTTGTGCTTAATTTTTCAATGCTTTTTTCTTCTTGTAATGTATTTAGAAAATTGTTTTTTTCTGTTTGTAATTCTTTGTTTAAGAGTAATAATTTATTTTCAATTATCACTAAATTATTAGGAATATTTTCAACAATTGGCATACTATTTAAGACATTCGATGAGTAAGAAAAATATCCACCAGCTTTTACTGAGGCATTTCTTTGAAGAAAAAAACTTGCAAGTGATGAGTTTAAAATTGCAAGAAGACCATTTATTGGAAAATTTGAACTTAATGTAATAGCAAATACTCTGGCACAACTAAAACCACTATGTGTTTTATCTAATGAAAACTTGTGATTTTTTACTTCTCCCGGACTAACAATTTTTTCTTTTTTAAATATTTCTTTTCTTCCAAAGCGTGTTAATCCATACCAATCTGCACGTTCTTTAAAAGTTTTTCTTGAATCTTTCCTTTTTTGTAATTCTTCTTTATGTGATAAAAGATATTTATAAGCTATTGGATACTTTTCTTTTAATTCATCTTCTTTTAGCACAACTGTTTTTCCTTCTTTTTCTACATAAGGATAAATTACATATTTACTTGGTTCTGCAAAACCATTTCTTACAGGGTCGCTTGCTCTTATTATTGGTAAAAATAATTCTTTTTCTATCTTTGATTTTATCATTTCTGTTGAGCTAAACATTAAAACTTTATCTAATCCTGTAAACAAACCAGCCCAAGCATTTCCAAATTCTTCAAGACACTTTAATTTTTCTAATTTTTTCAGTAGTTTTTTTTCAGTTTTTGAAACTAATGTCCAATTTTTCTCACTTATTCCTGAAATATCAATATTTATAAAATTAGTATAATTGCCTGATATCGCATCTTCTAAACAACTTACCTTTTTATATTTAAAATTAGTAGGCATATCATTACGGAAATTATAAATACTTACATAAGTTAATGCTCCTTTGAATATTGGCAAATCACCAAAATCAATTATTTTGTTTATTTGAAAATTTTCGGCAATGAATTTTCGTGTTTTTTGTCCATACTCTGTTGTTTGAAATTGATTTGATGTGATAAAACATATTATTCCTTTTCGTTTCAATATTGTTTTTGTTATCTCGAAAAAAATTGTAGATATATCAATACGTTTAAAAGCTGTTATTTTGTTATTTTTTAACCAATCAATTTCTTCATATTTTAAATTTTGCACTTTAACATACGGCGGATTTCCAATAACCACGTCAAAACCACCTTTATCCATAATTTCCTTAAACTCAATATTCCAATCAAAAGCCTTATCACCTGCAACTTCGGGGTTGTCAATAAGTGAATTTCCACATTTTATGTTATTGTTTAGGTTTGATAATTTTCGTCCTTTTTGTGCGGTGCGTAACCAAAGTGAAAGTTTTGCAATTTCAACACTTTCGTCATTTATATCAACTCCGTAAAGATTATTTTCAAGTATTGATTTATCGGTATCAAATAATCCTATTGCATCGCCTGTTAAGTCTGCAATTAAATCATCTATTAATTTGTGTTCTGTGATTAAAAATTGTAGTGTTTGATTTAAAAATGCACCACTTCCGCAGGCAGGGTCAAGTATTTTTAAGCTTTTTAACCATTCTTTGTATTCATTTAGTATGTTAAAAAGTTCTTTTCCTTTTTTGCTTAATCCTTTTTTTGTTTTGTATGTTGTATCAAATTCTATTTCGTAAATATTCATTTCTTTGCGTTTTTCGGTGCAAAGTGTCCCTATTGTATTTTCAACAATGTATTGTGTAATATATTTTGGTGTGTAAAAAACACCGTCTTTTTTTCGTTTACTTGTTTTTGTTTCAGAAACGCTGTCATTTTCAGACAGGTTTTGTTCCATTTCTTCAATTTCATTTAAGGAATGTTCAAAGATATGTCCCAAAATATTAACGTCCACGTCCGTGTTAAAATCATAAGCGGAAAGTTTTAGGCTGTCAGCTTTTAAAACTTTATCATCAATTTTCAGATTGTCCAAAAGTTCATCGGGTGCAAATAATCCGCCGTTGTATGCCGGAATATCATCAGCGGGAATTTGTCCTTTTCTGCCGATATTCATATAGCCGAAATACTGTAAATATATTTCGTAAAGCGGTTTGTAAGCATCAAGTTTTTTTAATTGGTCGTATCGGTCAATTATTCGCGAAATTGAATTTGCAGGTAAAAGTCCGCAATCTTCGGCAAAAAATATAAAAAGTAATCTGTCTAATAATTTTTGTGATTTTTTGAAAAGTGTTAATTTATCAATTTCAGAGTTTCGCTTTACAATATTTTCAAATATCTTGTTTTTAAAATTGGAATAATCTTTATAAAGTTGTTCGGAAATGTTTTTTTCGTGAAATCGTGTTTCGTCTTTTAGCTTTTGCGGTAAATCATTAAAAATCGCATTTTTGCGTAAAATTAAATACAATAATTCAAAATCTGTTTTTTGTAGATTAAATAAATCAAATTCTTCGTATTCGTTGGAATAATCTACGTAAAAACGCAATTTCTGAAAATTTGAAGTTATCACATATTTACAACCGGGCTGATTATTTTTATAGTTAAATGCCTGTTGTGTAATACTTGTTAAATCTTTTGTTTTTGTTGATTTTAACTCAATTACCGCAACTGCTTTTTCGTCTTTTATTATTGCACCGTCTGCTTTTTTTCCGTCTGTTTGGTTTTTAAATTCTCTTACGAGGTTAAAATCTTTATCCGGTTTTAGTGTGTATCCTAAAACTCCCACAAATAAATCTCTTAAAAATCCGTCTTGATATTCTTCTTCTTTGAGTTTTATTATTGTATCAATTTTCTTTGGCGTGAAAATTTCATTAAATTTATCGTAGGCGGTATCTAACCAAACTGTATTTAGTCCACGTAAATGTTTTTTTATTACTGATTTTTGAAATATCGCCATTTTTTATTTTTTTTCTTGCAAAGATAAAAAACTGAAAGTTTTTTATCAAAATCATTTTCATTTCTATTATGTATCTCGTTGTATTTAGTTGCACACAACGGTAACTTCTTGCCGTTGTTTGCTTTTTTGGTACAACTTAAAATTAAAAGTAAAAAGTCAATCAATCAACGCACTCCGTACAATTTCCGCACCATGAAAAAGCAAATGACGTGCAAGAAAATGATAGCCACTTTATTTGCTGTTTTTCAGAGCGTTATCCAGTTTTTTTACGGCATTTATGGCTTGTTTAGATTTTTGCTTATCTATATCTAATTTCAAGCCGCAGGAGGGACAAATTATTGAATTTCCAGAGACTAATTGCTCTATTGATATTATTATTTTAAAACTGCATTTGGGGCAATTTAATCCGGGTTTGTTGTTCATTTTTTTTTCGGTTTTAGATTAATATCTATTTTATATGGTAATTCTGTTGAATTGTTTACTGCAATGACTTCGACAAAATCCTTAATTTTAATGGAATAAATACCATAAAAAATTTTGTTAAAAATTACTATTCCTTCTTTTCCTGATATTTCTGCTTGCTTGTGTTTGCTCCAATTAGTTGAACAGTTGTTCCTTCTTTCATTATTTTGTCTTTTTCTCTAACTTCAATATCAAGTTTTTCTACTGTTCCTGTGTTAGTGGTTTCGGTTACAGCATTTTCCATTATGTTAAACATTTTAGATAACCCAACAGGAATATCAGACTGCTCTATTTTCATGTTTATTTTTATGTTGTAAGATTGTGAATTCGCTCCGTTGTTATTTTCTCTAAAAACGGTGAGTAGTTTTTTGCTTTCTGTTGCTTTATCGTCTTCAACATTTATTATACTTATGTTATAATCCAAATCTGTTTGTTTGATTTGCATCATTGGAATTGGCAAAATTGAAAGCAAGGGGACTTGTATAGTGGCAATTACAAGATTACCTTCTTCATCTGTTTTTTCGTACGAAAAAGTGAGCATACGCAAAGAACCAAAATCGTCTTCTTTTTTGCTGTCAATAAAGCCTACTTCTTTTATAAATTGTGCTGTTGCCTGTGCTGCCAAAGTTTCTCCTTCTATTATGGCACGGATAGGCGAACCTATTATTTCGTGAAAATATAATGTTTCCATAGTTTATAGTTCTATTACGTTTTGTTGATTATCAATTTGATAATTTTTTATTTCTGTGTTTAATTGTAACGATGAAATATTTGTTTCCGATATTTTTTCCAGTTCGGAGTTGGTTACAGCAACTTCTATTTTTCCATTTTCTACCTTGGTTACTGAAAATTTTAGATTTATTGTTAAATCTTTTATTCCTACTCTTGGTATTGGAAAGTGTTTTAGTATATCATCTTTTTTATACTGCTCTCCAATTTCTTTACTTGATAAATCAGCTGTTTGTTTGGCTTTGCCAATGTCTTGCAAAATTGTTCCGATAACTTGGTTTAGTGTTGGCATTGTTTGTTAATTATTATTATTGTAAAAGTATATAATTTATTTTCCATTTAGAAGAGGAAATTTGCTTTTATTTTTGATAATTGCAGGTACTCCAAACCCTGTATCTAGCCTAATACAATTTAGATACATATTCTTATTTAATTTTAATTTATTATCAATTATTGAATAAACATTTCCTATTGTATCATAGCGTGTCCACTGAAAAAAATCCATGTTGTCATCATTGTTAAAATCTCCCATACAATCTGATATAGAAAGTTGCGATTCCATAACACCTATAAATATCAAATTATTATCATTTGATATATTGAATATATATATATAACACAGAGAATTAGCTCCCATTATAAATGCATCTCTTATATAAAGTGTTATATAATTATTAGAGTTAAACGAAAATTTATTAATTTCAATAATATCTACTGACTGGGAATAAAGCAATTCGTTATTAGATACGAGTTTATCAAAAAGATATTTTTTGCCATTATTAATAATATAATCTTTTTTCTTTACTTCTTCTGGTGTAAAGTATTCTCCCCTAAAATGAATGTAAATGTCTATTTTACATTTACGTCCACATTTATAACGTTCTAAAAACATTTCGTCTAATTTTTCGTTGTAAATAAGTTTGCAATTTTTTATTTTTGGTTTATTAAAATTCAAATTTTTTAAAAAATCACTTTCAAATATTATAGTATCAGAAATTAAGTTTTTATTTTCTTTTTTATTACAATAATTGTTAAAGGTAAATAAATACCCCATCAAAAATATCCAGACAAACGATATATAATAAATTTTCATTTTCAATAGTATTTTTATTTTTTAATTATTTCTATAAAATGAATGGTAAAATGTATCTGAGGATTTAAAACTAAACTGAAAAACAGCCTTGCTATATTGCTCATTAATGTCATCTACATATTTTTTTGCAGAATCAGAACCAAACCATGCTCGCACTCCACCAACTTTATTTGGGCTAATAATAGAATTAATAACTGATACTCTTGCATTGCAGGCACCTTCAATTTCATTAAAAGCTTTTGCTCCTTTCTTCAAATAACTTTTGGCAAGTTTTCTACTTTCGTCCCTACCTGCAGGTTCTTCGCCACGCATTAATCTTATTCCTGTTCTTTTAAACTTTCCATTTATTATTTTTCCAATTCTAGGACCTTTTTTTACTTTTTCCCAACTGCCATCTGTTATTACAGCATTGTTTATTGTATTGGCATAAATATCTGCTACTTTCATATTTATTTCTATTTTTTCTCCAATATTAAATTTTACGTCCTTGGTGTGTATTTGTTCAATACTTCCAGTACATTCATTATATACCCATATTGCTCTCTCATTTAATTCTTTGTTAGTGATGTTTATTTTTTTTATGGGATTTTGAAACAATAATTCTGTCAAATATATTCCCGATAGTTCTTCATACTTTTTTTCATCTATTGCATCTACCATTCCCATAATTGCAATATATTGACCAAAAGCGGACATTGTTGTTCTATAATCATCTTTTTTCATAGCAACAACTTGATTAATCTTATCGTTGTTTTTCAATAATAATTCTCCTGTATCAATGTCGTAGAAATATGTTTCAGCTGTTTGAGGTTGTTTTAATAACTGAAGTTTCTGACTTTCTAAATCGGTGATAATAAAATTGTTAGAAAT
>JAOZQN010000225.1 GCA_029932195.1 Bacteroidales bacterium
TTTTTAACTTTTTGATATTTAAGATGTTATAAACTCCGAAACTTCAGTTAATTATCAATTAAAAAATAGAAAAATAAGGAAATAACAAATAAACAATTTTGTTTTGCAAAATTATGGTAAGGAATTTGATTATTAAAATAAAAAACATTAAAAAAATAAAAAAAGATGGAAATTAATAACACAAAAAATTATAACATACGAATATTCGTATTTGGAACACTACGTAAAGGCGAACGCTTAGAATTTTATATGGATGACGACAACTATAAAGGACTGCATTACACCAGAGGACAGTTGATGAAAGCTGAGAATGGTAGCGTATATATTGATTTTAGCAATCCAAAAGCTATTACAATTGGTGAATTATATGAAGTTAATTTTGCATGTTTGCAACGGATTAATCATTTAGAAGCAGTCTCTGGCGAATTTCCGAAAGGCTACGATTTGGCAGTTCTACCTGTCTGGAAATTAGATAAAGACAAAGGTTATGTTTTTAGTCAAAAATCTAAAACAGACGCTTTCTTCTATCAAAGGAGAAATAGACCTTTTAGAATTATAAATGGTGATTATACTACTGATTTTGAACCTATTAAAACAATAGGATGCTTTTTGAAAAACACAAATGATAAAAATATTAATTCCAAAGAAATTTTAAGTTTTTACAAAGAAAAATTAAAAAACATCAATTTTTAAACAACTTTTTTCTATATATTCAATATATATATTAATTTAGCTTTTTTATATGAACAAAAAGTTAGCTTTTTTAAAAAATAGAGTAGTAAATGTTCTATTTTGGTCTATTGTTTCGGCAGCATTCATAGGACCAGGAACAGTTATTACGGCAACAAAAGCAGGAGCCAGCTTCCATTTTGATTTAATGTGGGCAATGCTGTTCTCCACTTTTGCGTGTCTCTTATTGCAAGAGGCAAGTGCTAGAATAACAATAGTTTCGGGAATGAATTTGGGTGAATCAATTGCCAAACATTTTGAAGGAAGACCGAGCAAAATGCTTGTTTTAATACTTGTTATTGGAGCAATAGTTTTGGGTAGTGCGGCCTACGAAACAGGGAATATTTTGGGTTCTGTGGAGGGTTTACATTTTGTTTTTGACGATGTTCCTAAAATATATTTTGTTCTTGGGATAGGAGTATTTGCTTTTATTGCCCTAAGTATGAAATCATTACAAGTAGTAGCAAAATTTATGGGATCTATTGTTTTTCTTATGGGCTTTGCTTTTGTTATTACTGCGGTATTATTAAAACCTTCATTTCCTGAGATGATTAGAGGTAGCTTTATTCCCACAATACCAGACACTTCTGGTGCGGGAATTTTGATACTCGGAATAATTGGAACTACTGTTGTCCCCTACGATTTATTTTTAGGTTCAAGCATTGCAGATAAAAAACAAACATTAAATGATGCAAGATTTGGATTGTCTTTTGCAATTATTCTTGGTGGTCTTATTTCAATGGCAATAATGACTGTTGGTAGTGCAATAACTGAAGGTATGCCACCAAAAGCGACACAAGAAATAGTCGCAAATTTTTCGTTCAAATCAATAGAAAATGTTTTATTTTTAGATACTTTGATTGGCGAAAATGCGGTATATATTTTTGGATTTGGTATGTTTGCTGCAGGTTTGACTTCCGCAATCACTGCTCCACTTGCTTCCTCTATTACTGCCAAAAGTTTATTTGTAAAAAAAGACAAACCAAATAAAATACACCCAATATATTTTAAATTAGTTTCTATGGGTGTTTTATTTACTGGAATTACATTTGGCTTTCTTGAAATAAAACCTGTTCCTGCAATTATTATGGCTCAGGCATTTAACGGTCTTATTTTACCATTTATCAGTATTTTTCTTGTTTTTGTAATTAATAATTCAAAATTGATGGGAGAAAATACAAACAGTATTTTTGCTAATATATTAATGGCAATTGTAGTTTGGGTTACAATGTTAATTGGTTCACTAAATGTTATAAAAGCAATTAGCAAAACTATTGGAATAAAAATAGAACAACCTGATTTACTGTTCATTATCGTAACAATTATTGGATTTTTAATAACAGCAACTATCTTTCTCAAAATATATAAAAAAAAGAGGATAGAAAAAACAGAAAAAAAAAGAAGTTCTAATGTAAAGTATTAAAATCTATGGTTTATTTTATGATTTTTGTTAATCATAAGGGCATTCCTATAAACCCAAAACTCTGCGTTATACAAAATTATTAAAATACTCATTTACAGGAGTAAACTCAAACTTTAATAATTTTGAAAGCCTTGATTTTTGAGTTTTTAGGAGTGCCCATAAATCATAAATAAAAAAAGAGTGAAAATTTTTGGACTAAATAAATATATAAAAGACCACTTTAATTTAAAAGAAGAGGATATAAAAAAGCTAACACTATTATTTGCTTTTTCATTCTGTCTTGGATTATTTATTGCCTTTTATTTTGTTCCAGCAAATTCTGAATTTGTGCAATACTTTGGCTACAAGGAACTTCCTTATGCCTACATTTTATCAGGGCTTGTTGGTTATCTTGCTTCTTCGCTTTATTCAAGAATTCAGAAAAAGCGAAAATCTAAATTCTTATTTATATCAGCATTATTCATAATCCTCTCAATAGCAGCAACTTCTCGCTTGCTACTTTTATTTTTAGACCTAAATTCTGCATACATAACCGAAGTTCAATTTGATTTTATAAAAAAATGGTTGAGCTTTTTTGTATTTATCTGGGCTTGGCCTCTAATAGCCTTAGTTGCAACAATTACAGGCGGACTTTCTTTGCGATTGCTCAATTTAATGCAGGTAAAAAAATACTACGGAGTAATTAATATTGGAGGTGTTTCTGCCGCAATAATTGGGTATTTTACAATTCCTTTGATATTAAAAATAATTACACATCATTACGATTTAATTTTTATAGGAAGTTTTGCTATTATTGTTGCTATAGTCCTTATTTTTAAGATATATAAACAATTTCCCGAAAAAGATTATGCAACCGACTCCCACGAAGTTCAAAAACTTAGTCTTACTGATAACTTTAAAGATTTTTTCAAAAATAAATTTATTTTAACAATATTTATTTCCGCTTCGTTATCCATAATTGCCATTTATATAGCAGATTATGGTTTTTTAGTTACAATAGGAGAAAGTGAAATTCTAAAAACACAAGATGAAATTTCTCTATTTATGGCTTTTGTTTTTGGAGGACTAAAAATAGGAGAACTTTTGATTTCTTTGATTTCAGGAAGGGTTTTAGGGAGAGGAGGTTTGCGTGTTGGATTAATTTTATTGCCAATTTCAATTACAATATTTGTTATTTTATCCTACCTAAGTGTAAACTTTTTTGGAGTGCAAAGCATTGCATTTCTTGTGTTTATAACTCTAACAAAAGCATCTGAACGGATTTTCAGAAGAGGAATAGATGACCCCTCTTTTAATGTTTTATATCAAACTTTACCCGAACACAAAAAACTATACATGCAAACACGTGTGGGCGTGGTTCAACAAATTTCCATAGCAATAGCTGGAGTGGTTTTACTTGTTGTAGGTGAAATACTTACAAACGAAAATGGCTTTCAATTACAAACATATTCTTTATATGTATTGCCAATTTTATTATTTTGGCTATTTATCGCAACACGCTTATATAAAGCATATAAAGAACAAATAAGGAAAATTCTAACTCAGAAAAAGATATTTCAATTAGAATATTCCGAAAAAGATATATTTGCAACCGATGTTTTGCAAAAACACATTCTAAGTGAGGATATTAACTCTGCAAAATTTAGTGTAGTTATTTTATCGGAAACAAATCCGAGAAGTTTGGAGGATTATGCCAATTTTTTATTGAAGATTGATGATACAATTATCAGAAAATCAGTGCTTAAAAATATTGATACAACATACAGCGAAAAACTAGTAGATGTTATAGAGAGTGTTGGAAATAAAATAGGTTTTAAAGAAAAAGATTTACGTAAACTAATTCTGCATTCGCTTTATAATTTAGATTACTCTGAAATTAAGCAAGTTAGTAAAGAGCATTTAGAATTATTAATAAAATCGGATAAAAAAAGAGATCTAATTTTTATTGCCAAATATTTATATAAAAATGAAATTGAAGGCGACGAAGAGCTTATTTCTAGTCTTTTAGATTGTCCAGATAAAGCAGTAAAACTTTCTGCAATAAAAATAGCAAGCAAGCGAGATTCTAATAAGTTACGAAAAAAATTATCTGCTTTATTGGAAAATACAGAATATAATAATGTTATTATAAGTATTTTAATAGATATTGGAGATAAAATTTTAAACCACTTAGAATTTTATTTTGAAAAACAAAGTTCTGTGAGTATATTAAAAAAAGTTATTCAAATTTATGCAAAAATAGGAACAAAAAAAGCAGAAAAATTACTAATATCTCATATAAAATACAACGACAGAGAAATCCAAACAGCGATTATTTATGCTCTATATTACTCTGAATTTAAAGCAGATGAGGCATCTACAATTATTGTTAAACAGATAATAAAAGATGTGGTAGAAAATATTTTATGGATTTATGTAAGTATTAAAGATATTGTGGACGAAAAAAATACATTAAAATTAATACAATCGCTTGATTTAGAGCGAGAAAAATCCTTTGAATTACTTTTTATTTTGCTCAGTTTTATTCACCCTCCAGAAACAATTAACCTTATAAAAACCAATGTAAAAGGTGAAAATATTATCTTTTCTCTTGAAATTATAGATAATTTTGTGGCTCAGGATATTAAAAGTATAATTATTCCACTTTTTGAAAAAATTAAACTCGGTCAAAAAATTAGAAAATTACGACCATACTTTTATCACAAAGAAATTGGTTTTAAAGCCCGTTTGAAAGATATTTTGCTCAAAGATTATAAAAAGGTAGATTTATGGAGTAAAGTAAAGGCAATTGAACTTATTGGTAAAAATTTGCGTAAAAATTTAGATAAAAATAAGTCTGATAAGATTTCGGAGTTAATAAAATCTCCCACAAATTGGACTGAAGAAGAAGCTCTAAATATTTTAAATAAAATTAATAAAGAGGGCTTACCAGACGAAGTATTTGTTTGTCTTTATCACCCATCTGAGTTGGTGTATTCAACTGCTGCAAAGGTAATTTACGACCATAGTCCAGTTTTGTGCGAAAATTATTTGAATACATTATCACCAGAAAAACAAAGTCTAATTCCTTTGCTAAAACAAAATGAAAATCTATTATTAGACAACGTAAAACTGCTCAAAAGAATTTATCTATTTTATACAGTTCCCGAAAAATCGTTGCTAAAATTAGCAAATATTATTCGTCCTGTTAAACTAAATAAAGGGGAGTATATTGACTTCTCAAATACTGATAATGAAGAAGATATAGTTATTTTGATAAAAGGAAAATTGTTTTTTACCGACAAAACAAAAGTGCCTTATGACTTTAAACGTAATGATTTAATAATTAAAGGGTTGAATATCCCTCAAAAAGCAAAAAAATTAAAAGTTATGAAAAATTCATACGTTATTTTAATAAATCGTTTTGAATATTTTAATATTCTTGTTGTTGATAATGAGTTAATTCAACACTTATTTAATAGAATGAAATTTTAATTCAGTTTACAGTCAAATATTGTGATAGAATATAATTTAACCATAAATAGTAGAGACATTACATGCAACGTCTTTTTCAGCAATATTTTATCTTGCAATAATCATATAAGACGTTGCATGCAACGTCTCTACAAATAATCGTATAAAACTATTACTCTGATTATCAATATTATAATTAAATTTACAGATTAATATTTCATCACAATATTTGACTGTAAACCATTTTAATTTTTAAACTGTATAGAAATAGAATTTACACAATGACGTGTATTTTTTGCAGTATAATCTTCTCCAATAAAAACATGTCCAAGATGTCCGTCGCAGTTTGCACACACAATTTCTGTTCGTCTGCCATCTGGGTCTGGAATTCGTTTTATGGCGTTTTCAATCTCATCATCAAAACTTGGCCAGCCACAGTTAGAGTTAAATTTATCTGTTGATTTATAAAGCTCTGCCTCACACTTTTTACAGCAATAAACACCATCTTCTTTATGATTATTATACATGCCCGTAAAAGGAGCTTCTGTCCCTTTGTCTATTATTACACGTTCTTCTTCTAATGTTAATTTCTTAAATTTCATCTTTTCTATTTTAGAATAAAATTATCTACAAATTCTCGGAGGCAAGCATCACCACCCTTTCGTGATAAAACAATATCAGATTCTTTTTTAATTATATCAACAGCATCGGCAGGGCAAGCACTTAATCCTACGGCTTTTATAACCTCCAAGTCATTTATATCGTCGCCAATATAAGCAACATTTTTTATAGAAATATTTAATTCTTCACACCATTTTTGAAGTTGCTCCAATTTTTTCCAAGTTCCTGCAAGAACGTATTGAACACCAAGAGTTTTAGCTCTATTATTTATAATATTTGAATTAGTTCCAGAACTCAAAAAACCAACATTATAACCATCTGAAATTAAGCCTTTTATTGCCATTCCATCTTTCGTATTAAATTTTTTAAACTCATCTCCACTTTCGGTGTAATACATACCACCATCGGTAAGAACTCCATCAATATCTGTTACAAGAAATTTAAAATCAATTTTTTTCATTATATGTTTTTATAGTAAAATTTAGTGATTCACTTTGAATGAACCACTGACTATTTTCATTTTTACTTTTAAACTATTTTTCTGCCAACTGCTTCGGCAACTGGTTTTATAGATTTCAGCAAATTAGTAAAATGCTTATGATTAAGCTGTTGTGAGGCATCTGATTTTGCAACTTTTGGATTTGGATGAGCCTCAATTAAAAGTCCGTCTATATCCATTGCAACACAAGCTCTTGCAAGGTCTGGCACTCCATAGGCGTGTCCCATTGCATGGCTTGGATCTAAAATTATTGGTAAATTTGTCCGCTCTTTTAAAAATGCAACTCCGCATAAATCAAGGGTAAAGCGTGTTTTTGTCTCAAAAGTTCGGATACCTCGCTCGCATAAAATCACGTTTTCGTTTCCTGCAGACATAATAAAATCAGCAATTTGCACAAATTCTTGCAAAGTAGCCCCAAAACCTCTTTTGAGAAGAACTGGTTTGTTTGTTTTTCCGCATCTATTTAAAATTCCATGGTCATACATAGATTTTGCTCCAATCTGAATGACATCAGAATACTCTATAATTTCCTCTATATGAGTAGAATCACGGACTTCTGTTACTATTGAAAAACCATATTTTTCTCGCATTTTGGCAAGTAATTTTAGTCCATCAAGTCCCATTCCTCTAAAAGAATATGGAGAAGTTCTTGGCTTGTAAGCACCTGCACGCAAACTTGTTAAGCCATTTTGCAATAATAATTGTGCCGATTGTTCTATTTGCTCCTCCGATTCAACAGAACAGGGTCCAGCAATTACAATTGTGTTCCTACTTTCGCCACCAATTATTGTGTCTCCAATTTTTACTTCTCTCTTTTTATGATACTTAATATCAGAAAGTTGCATATCAGTATCTGCAATAAAAGTTTTGGTTAAAAATTCTTGATGTGCGTCTTCAACCTGTTTTATGTTGCACGAACTTACAAGAACAAATTCGTTTTCTTTTTTTAAAACTATTGCCTTATAAAAATCAGCAAGTTCGTTTACTTTATCTTCGTGTTTTTCAGGAATATGTATAATCATAAATTTAGTTTTTAATTTTTAGTCTTAGTTTTAAATTAGTTTTTTCTAAATAATGTGTAATTACTTATAAAGCAAAAACAAACTAAAAACTAAGCATTTAAAACTAAAGACTTATTTATTCTCCTTTTATTAAATTATTAAAACGTAATAATCCTTTTATATTTTTATTTTTTGAAATTACTGGTAGAAATTGTATTGGAAATGATAAATTTTTAACATATCTAATTATTTCATCAACAGTATTATTTTCCAAGACAACAGCTGGATTTCTATTGATAATAAGAGATATATCTGTATTTTTTATATCATCAAAATGTTTAATTAAAGCTCTACGAATATCAGCATTTGTAATTAAACCTACTAATTTATTATTAGAGTCCGAAATTATTGCAAGTCCCATTTTATATTTTTCTATTGTTTGCAAAAGTTCTAAAAAAGTAAAATTATTTTCGTATAAAATAGGAATTTCATTTTTTTGCAACATAAAATCTTCTGCAGAATATTCAGAACTAATTTCGTTACCTTTCAGTTTTAGAAAAGAATATCCGAGATGTTCTTTGAATAAAAATGAGCCAATTACAGCACAATGCACTCCCATATTTCGTAAAATAAACGAAACTTTATCGTTCACACCACCATCAACCTGAATTTTTTTATCTGGAAAACGATTACGGAATTGTCGTATCTTACTAAAAGTGAACTTATTGAAAACACCTCCACTCATACCTGGAGTTGTGGTCATAAATAAAATATGTGAAGCCTCGTTAGAATATTTATCAAAAACGTCAATTGAAGTGTCGTTCATGATTGCAATTCCTACTTTTGTGGCAATATTGGCAGGAAAAATAAAGTCTTCTGGCAAATTTTCATACTGAAATGTTACCTGCTCTATTTTTGCATTTTTAATTTTTTCGTAATATTTTTCGGGAGTGTTACTAATAAGATGTAAATCTATGGACAAATTTGTCTGCTTTTTTATCTCTGTAATATCCTCAAAAACAGCAATTTCATCGTTGCAATCTATGTGAAGACAATCTATATTATATTTTTCTATGCTTTTTGCAGTTTCTGTTATCGAAGCCCCTTTGTTTGAATATACTGATGCTGATATTTTCATTAAATATTAAAATAAAATGATTATAAAACGACAAAAATACTAAAAAAGCTCATTTATTGATTAAAAATTACAATAAAATTTATAATCATCATAAATAATTATCCACTTATCGTTATAAAATTTCACAAGATTTATTTTATTATTTTTCTTTTTCAATTCTTTGAGTTTGTCTTCCGCACTGACTGGAATATTATCAAATGTTAAACCATTGTTTTCAAAGAAGATAACATAACCTTCGTTTTTATAAAGCTCTATTTTGTAAGTCTCTTTTTTATTTTTATTAAGTTTTTGGAGTTTTTGTGTTGCATTTTCTGGAATTTTATGCGAAGCAAAGCCCGATTTTCCAAATAAAATAACCCAACCTCCGCTTTCAGAAAAATCTACATCATTTATTTTTTTACCTTTTTTATTTAGCTTTTTCAAAGTAGAAACAAGACCTTTTTCTGCCTTAAAAACTGAGTAAGCATTATTATTAGAAATTGTAACCCATGAATCTCCATTAATTTCAAAATCCGTTATAAGACTCTCATTTTTATTTAGTTCAGACAATCTGTCTTTGGCTTTTTCAGGCAAAAAATTATAAGAATATCCTATTTCGCCATAAAAAACAACCCAGTCTCCCTCGTTGGAAAAAACAATGTTTTTAACCTCAATTTTATTTTTGGCAATATATTCCAACTCTTCCTTTAATTTAGATAATTTATCATTAATATCTACTTGACTATAAACAAAATATGGAATAAGAAGGAGTAAAAGTAAATTTATTTTTTTCATTTTCAAAAGTTTTATTTAAAGAATATAAAAATTTATATTACTGAAGTTTCGGAGTTTATAACATCTTAAATATCAAAAAGTTAAAAA
>JAOZQN010000226.1:0-2098 GCA_029932195.1 Bacteroidales bacterium
TCAAACTTTAAGAATTTTGAAAGCCTTGATTTTTGAGTTTTTAGGAGTGCCCAAATGTTGATGCTCATTTTATCTTGAATCGTATGGGTTACAATGCTTCTCTTTTTTTTAACATTATTAACTAAAGTTTTTGCCTTCATAATAGCCAGATTATTAGACAGTTGCAGTTTTATTACGAAAACACAACACTTTAATTATCAGGAGATTAAGATTTAGTAAAAATTCTTAATTTGCACACTGTAAGTATTTTACAGGTGGTATTACAAAAAGTTAGTTTTATGCAATTTATTAAAAAAACAACGTTTTTCAAAGTAGTTTTACACTTTTGCGAAAAAGAAAACCTTATTTTTTATTTAAAACCTTAGTAGAAATTAATATTTACAAGGTTTACAAACTTTATTACCTTATTTTAATAGATTGTAAATAAGGTAATAAGGTAAAAAAAAGGTGGTGGTTTTTATTTTTCTACTAAGGTGAAAAATAAAAAATAAGGTTTTTAAAAACAAAAAAAATGTAAACTACTTTTTGAGACTTCTAAAAAATAGCTATTTTTTGTTTTTATTAAAAATAAAGGGTTAATAATTGTCAATTTAATATTATTTTGGTAATTGCATTTATAACTGTTTTATTATAAGCGATTTATAATGTTCTTTTTTATAATATATTAGTAAAATTAATTTTATAAATTATTGATAATCAGCGTAAAATGAAGGCAAAAACTTTAGTTATTAAGAATGTTTATTTCCACTAATTTAAAATTTCTTTGGTTTGTTAATATCTTTGATTGTTGTTTCTGACCACTTAAACATTTTTTCTTTGTATTTGAACATCAAAATAATAATAGTAATGCTTGTTAGCATCATAAGAACAGCAATAATCATAGCTTGTGTTACATCAAAACTTCCGATAGAAAAATAAATATTATTTACTCTAATTTGTTCAATCAAAAATCGCTCTAATCCTCCGAAAAACAGATAGATAGCAAATAACATTCCAGGTATTTTTATTTTTTTACGAATACTAAAAATAAATACAAAAATAATAAGCATCATTATAGTTTCGTAGAGTGGAGTAGGGAATACGGGAGCATTAAGCACATGACAAAAATCTCCTGTGCAAGTTTCTATCATTCCTCCTTGTCCCAAAATATTGTGCGGATAATTGTATGCAAATAGCCAGTCTGGCAACCAGCCCAACCATTCAGGTGGCATAAAAGAACCAACTTCGCCAGCATCAATTGCTGCTTGTGGTATTGTTCCCGGAGCTGCATAGGCTGAATTATAAACTCCCCAACAGCCATCACCAGATATTTGGCAAGCAAAACGTCCAATTCCATAAGCAAGCGGAAGTGTTACTGCACCTGCATCGGTGGCGTGTAAAAAGTTGAGGTTGTGTTTGCGAACAAATACTGCAAGTGCTGCAAAACCAACAATTAAACCGCCCAAAAATGTTAGCCCAGCAAATGAGAAGAATTCGCCAATTGGGTCGTTCATAAAATCTCCAAAATTTTCTAACAGGTGAAATATTTTTGCTCCAAGTATTCCAAAAATACCTGCTACAACAAGCATATTACCAGTTAGTTCGTGTGGTCTAACTTCTATATTTTTCCAAATTGGTGTATCTAATTTTTTACGATTTTTGTCCCACCATGTGTATGCTCCAAAAATTGCTGCAATAACTAGTCCGCCAACAAAATTACCTCTTGCCGATAAAATAAAATCTTGTGGATTGTTTGCAAAATAAGAGTAATCTAAAGCTGCTTCTACGAGTTTAAAACCGAGAATAAAACCAACTAAAGCAGATATTATTATTGACTGGATAGACGCTGGTTCGCCTTCTTTAACTTGTTTGAAAATAGATTTTAGATGTCCTTCTTTTTCTTTTCGTTTAAATTCTATGGACATCATAAAAGCCCCTGAAATAAAGGCTATTGCTACAACTAATCCGTAGCTCTGGATTGGCAAAGGAAAATTTATGCCAAATACTTCTTGTAAAAAAAAACTTACTGTTGGATACATTTAGTTATCGTGTTTTTGAGTTATCGTGTTCTTTAGTTTTTGAGTTATCGTGTTCTTTAGTTATCGTGTTCTTTAGTTTT
>JAOZQN010000226.1:2198-7659 GCA_029932195.1 Bacteroidales bacterium
GTTATCGTGTTCTTTAGTTATCGTGTTCTTTAGTTTTTGAGTTATCGTGTTCTTTTAGTTTTTGAGTTATTGTGTTCTTTTAGTTTTTTAGTTATCGTGTCATCATGTTTTTTAGTTGGAAGAAGATACATTCGCTTTGCGAACTCTCAACTCGAAAACTTGATAACACGATAACTAAAAAACACGATAACTAAAAGAACACGATAACTAAAAAAACTCTATTCGAAAAGCAATTTTTCTACATATCTCTTGTAGTCTTTTGATGCTCTTTCTATTACATCTTTTGCTTCTGCAACTCCGTATGTGTGAGTTATTTCGCATTCAGAGTTTTTTACGCCAGGCATATCTTTGTATGTCAAAAAATAATGCTTAAGACGCTCAATTACAGATGGTGGACAATCAGATATATCTTTATATTTTCCATAAACGGCATCACCTTTTAGAACGGCAATTATTTTGTCGTCGGCTTCGTTTCCGTCAATCATTCTAAAACCTCCAATTGGAATTGAATTTACTAAAATATTTCCGTTACCAATATTTTTTTCGGTCAAAATGCAAACGTCCAAAGGGTCGCCGTCTCCAACTATTGTTTCTCTTTTTAGAAGTTCTGCACTTTTTGAGCCAACCAATTCGCCACAATATGTTTGAGGTAAAAATCCGTATAAGGCAGGCAAAATATTTGAATATTTTTGCGGACGGTCTATAATTAAATAACCTGTTTGTTTATGAACTTCATATTTAACGGTGTCGGTAGAAACCATTTCTATAAAACTAATTACTTCTGATGGAGCATTTTGTCCTAAGTTTACTCCATGCCAAGGGTGTGCTTTTTGTCGTAAACCGAGTAGTTTACCAAAAGGATCTATTGATGTATTTTTCATTTTTTATTTTAGTTATGATTTTTTTATTTTGCAAAAGTAGAAAAAAAATTGATATATCAAATTTAAGTAGTTTTAATAAATGTTAATTGAAGATATTTTTTATTCTTTATGAAAATAATTTTAATGAAATTTGCTTTTTTTAAATTTTTCTGTAAATTTAAAGTTTTTTTGAAAAATATTTTCACAATCTTAAAAAGGCTTTTGGTTTTTGGCTTTTTGTTTTTATACCAAACCGCAATCAAAATAGTGTTTTAGAAAATGAATTATTTTTTGTTTATTTGATTTATCAAAATTCTTGCATAGCCGTAGCTATGGAACAATTTTTTTAAAAAAAATAAACAAAAAAGAAACGTTTTATATTCATTATTTTGATAGCGGCTTGGTATTAGCACGCAAAGCGATAGAGCCAAAACCTAACAGCCAAGAGCCAAAACCTAACAGCCAAGAGCCAAAACCTAACAGCCAAGAGCCAAAACCTAACAGCCAAGAGCCAAAAACTAATAACCAATTAAACACTAAATTTAAAAACCATGAAAACAAAAATCTTTTTATTGCTAATATTTGTAACACAATCGTTGTTTGCACAAACCACCATATCTGACGGCGAGAAAGTCTCAGGAGTTTGGAAAAAATCTGGTTCACCTTATATAATAGAGGGAGAAGCAATAGTGCCAAGAGGAGAAGTTTTAAAAATAAAACCTGGAGTAGTAGTTAAGTTCAAAGTAGGAGACGATAGAGATTATCGTCTTGATGGAGATTTGAACCCATATTTTAATATTGGTTTTTTGAGAGTAGAAGGAACTTTAATTGCAAAAGGCAAAAAAAATAATATGATAACTTTTACTCATAGCCAACAATCGGGTTATTGGGGAAATGTTCTTTTTGAAAATAGCAAAGGTAATGAGCTGAAATATTGCAAGTTTGAATTTGCGTATTATATGCGTTTGGTTGTAACGGGAGACAATGCAACGGGAGCTACTTCTTTTATAAATTCCACTGGCACAGTAGAAAACTGCGTATTTGCAAAAAATGGTTGGACTGCAATGAATTTTAAACAAGGTTCTAATGTTGATGTGATAAACTGCACAATAACTAATAATGAATATGGAATAGAATGTAATACTAAATCTGTTCCAAAGGTTTCTAATTGCATTATCTGGAAAAACAGAACAAATGATTTTTATGTAAATGGTTCAAGTATGCCACATTTATCATATTCTTTACTTTCGGGTTATGAAATGCCAGAAGGAGTTTCAAATGATGGACACAATATATATGGCAAAGACCCAAAATTAGATAGTAGTTACAAACTCAAAAATGGCTCACCTTGCAAAAAGGCTGGAAATAATAAAAAAAATATAGGAGCTTTTTAGTTTGTTATCAAGTTTTTGAGTTATCAAGTTAAAAGTTGTTAAGTTGAACGTTATAAGTCTAAAAAACTGAGAACTTGAGAACTTGACAAATAGACAACTAAATAACCCAAAAACTTGATAACTTTCAACTTGACAACTTTTTACTAAATACCACTAAATTATAAAAAATGAAAAATTACATTACACTTTTTATCTTATTGATAATTACAAGTTTTGTTTTTGCACAAAACGTAGAAAAAACTCGTTTAACGCATCACATGACAGCGGAAGAGAGTGCAAACAAGCACTTAATTGGAAAGAATTTTGTAGAAACAGACCCACCAACGGGAGAAGTTAGAAATATTGCAGAATGGGAGTCAATGGAGGGAGTGTTAATTACTTATGATAGTTATTATGGATTTGGAATACCATATTCATTAATTGCCGAAATGTCGGAAGATTGTGTTGTTACAACAATCGTATCGGGAGCAAGCGAAGAGACAGAAGTTAGAGGATATTATACTAATAATGGAGTAAACCTTGATAATTGTAATTTTTTATATACCCCAGTAGATAGCTATTGGTCTAGAGATTACAGTCCTTGGTATGTTGCAGTTGATAACAGTGAAGTTTCTATTATCAATTTTCCATACAATCGTCCACGCCCAAACGATAACGATATTCCTATTAAAATGGCTGATTTTTTGAGTATTCCACTTTACGGAATGAATGTTGTGCAAACTGGCGGAAATTATATGACCGACGGAATGGGAATAAGTGCTTCTACTACAATTGTTTATACAGAAAGTGCAGAGGCAGGAATAACCGAAGCACAGGTTAATGAAAGAATGCTTAATTATCTTGGTATCAATACATATCATGTTATGGAAGACCCGATGGACGATTATATAGACCATGTAGATTGTTGGGCAAAATTTCTTGATGTAGATAAAATTATTATCACGCAAGTGCCTGAATCAGACTATCGTTATGATGATTATGAGGCAACTGCTGCATATTTTGCAGAACAAAATTGTTCTTATGGCTATCCATATGAAGTTTATAGAGTGCAGGCAGCTGTTGCAGGTTCTGGAGATGTAAATCCATATACTAATTCATTGATTTTGAACGACAAAGTATTTGTTCCTCAAACAGGCTCATCTTACGATGATGAGGCAATTGCTCTTTACGAAGAAGCAATGCCAGGATACGAAATAATTGGAGTAACTGCTGGTTCACACGAGTGGATAAATTCAGATGCTTTGCACTGCCGAACTCACGGAATTGCAGACAGAGAAATGTTGTATATTAAGCATATACCACTTGTTGGAGAGCTTTTTCCAGAAGATGATGGGTATTTAATAGAGGCAGAAATTTTTTCTTATGCAGATAATAGTTTGGTTACTGGATTTCCAAAATTATTTTACAAAGAAAATGATGGAAATTATGAAGAGGTAATAATGACTGAATCAAAGTCAAATATTTATCAGGCAATTATCCCAATGCCTTCGCTTAATAGTGAAATTTCATATTATATTGAAGCAGAAGATAATACAGCCAAAAATGAAACTCACCCGCAAGCAGGAGAATATGACCCGCATATTTTTAATGCAATACATAATGTTTCTAATATTAATGAAAATATTATAAGTGAGGATTTTAATATTTATCCAAACCCAAGTAACGGACACTTCTTTATTTGGCTTGATACAGAAAAAAATACAGAGGTAGAAATTACAATAAATTCTTTGACAGGAAAAAATATTTATAAAGATAATATTATTTCAGAAAAAAATCTTTTGAAAATAGATATTCCTATACCGCAAGGAATTTATAATCTGACAATTACAACAGAACAAAATAAAATATCAAAAAAGTTAATAATAGTTAATTAGTAATTTAGTCAGCGGGTGGCTTCAAGCCACCCGTTGACTAAAAACCAATATACCAATAAACTAATAAACCAAATAAAATGAACAGAATAGGAGAATCCGAATTAATTTTGAACAAAGATGGTAGTATATTTCATTTGCATTTGAAACCCGAAGATATTGCAGATACAATAATTCTCGTGGGAGACCAAGGACGTGTAGCAATGGTTTCGTCGTTTTTTGATAGTATAGAAGTGGAAAAACATAACCGAGAATTTATTACAAATACTGGTTATTACAATGGCAAAAGAATTTCGGTAATATCTACTGGAATAGGAACAGATAATATAGATATTGTTGTAAATGAGTTAGATGCACTCGTAAATATAGACCTTGAAAAACGCATTCCCAAAAAAGAACATAAAACTCTAAACTTTATTAGGATAGGAACTTCGGGGGCTTTGCAGGAGGATATTCCAGTAGATACGCCAGTTGCAACAAAAATGTCGCTCGGTTTTGATAACTTGCTAAATTATTATGCAGGTAGAGACAGTATTTCTAATAAAGAGTTGGAAACCAAATTTATGGAACATACCGATTGGAACAAATCTTTACATACGCCATATTTTGTAGGATCATCAGACGAGCTTTTTAATAAAGTAGCTTTTGATATGATAAGTGGTATAACAATTTCTGCACCAGGTTTCTATGGTCCACAAGGCAGACAACTTCGCCTACAACCAGCAGACCCAAATTTGAACGACAAAATAAATAAATTTCAATTCCAAGACCTAAAAATTACAAATTACGAAATGGAAAGTTCTGCAATTTATGGGCTATCTAAACTTCTTGGACACAATGGTTTAACTATTTGTAGTATTATTGCAAACCGACGTAGAAAAGAATATAGCAAAGATTATAAAATAGCTGTAAAAAAACTTGTGAAAAAAGTTTTAGACAGAGTAACTAAGTAAATTTTATTGTATTCACACGTTTCCAAGTGCCGAAAAGGCACGTTGGAAAGTGTGGACATGTGAAAAGACAGGTTGGAAACATCTAAAACTCCTCAAAATCTAAACACAAAAACATAAATTCACATTAATTCTGCAAATATTTTTTTTATTGAAAAGTTTTTACAATTTTTGCACTCTCAAAACGTTTTAAAAACAGTTTGGCGAGAGCAAGATTTAAACACTTTTTGTAAATTGAAATTGTAAATTTTATAATAAAACATTAACAATTCCAAAAATCTAGGTGAAAAAACATAAATTCACATTAAGTCTGCAAATATTTTTTTTATTAAAAAGTTTTTACAATTTTTGCACTCTCAAAACGTTTTAAAAACAGTTTGGCGAGA
>JAOZQN010000226.1:7759-9716 GCA_029932195.1 Bacteroidales bacterium
AAGTCTGCAAATATTTTTTTTATTAAAAAGTTTTTACAATTTTTGCACTCTCAAATCGTTTTAAAAGCAGTTTGAAAAAACAAACAATTTTTTATTAACCTATTTATTTATTAATCTTAAATCTTATTAAACATGAAAAAATTAAATGTAGTATTAGGAACATTTATGGTAGCAATGATAGCAATTTTAGCTTCTTGTAATCCAACAGAAGAAACAATAGTAACAATTACAGTAAATCCATCGGTAGATTCAGTTTTAACTGTTGATGCAGGAGCAACTTATGATTTTGTAGTAACACTTACTCCAGATGCAGTAGAAGGTGGTGAAGTTGGACAATTTGTAATTGCAGAAGGTTCTACAGTATTAGTAGATACTACTTATGGTGCTACAAGCACAGTAACTTACAATTTTTCTTACAAAGTAGCAGACGATGCAACAGAAGGAACAACAATTGACCTTTCAGTAGAAGCAACAGACGCAATAAGCGGACAAAGATCAACTGAGTCTATTAATTTAACAGTAGGAGCACCATTAAGTAAAATAGTAGATGTAGCTTCAATGACTTTAAATTATGACAATGGTTCTGGTTTTGCAGCAAGTACACCAATGATTAAAATAACAAAAGACACTGACAACGCTACTGTGAACTTTGAAGTTGTAACTCCAACAGGTAGTGGTGATGTAGCATTAGGATTCCAAAATACTTATGGAAATGCAATATGTTCTCCAGATGCAAAATGGATAGAAGACATGTATACTGTTAATGGTCAATCTTATTCAGCTACTGGACAAAAACACACAAAATTAATGAAATTTACTGGTGATTATGCAACTTTAACTCTTGAAGATTTAGAAGCACTTGTAGTAACAGAAGAATTCGGTATTGCAGGAGTAGAACTTAACGGAGTAGCAGTATCTAGTCTTGTCGCAGGTGATTTCGTAGCATTTGAAACTGCTGACGGTGTAAAAGGTATCTTTAAAATTACAGCTAAATCAGGAAACCAAAAAGGAACAAAAGCAACTTCTTCTTTAACTTGTGAAGGTAAAGTTCTTTATGATGGTAGTAGTACAGCAAAATAATTTTTGAAAAAAGATAAAATTATACAAATTAAAAAAGGAAGCAAAATTTGCTTCCTTTTTTTTGTTGTAATTAATATTTTTTTACCTTTGTTGCAAATAAATAAAAAACACATGGAAACTGTAAAATATATAATAAATACAAAAGGCGAAAAGACAGGTTTATTTATAGATTTATTAAATCCACAGACAGATAGTGTTTTTAAAGACTTAAACCAAGGGCAAGTAGAGATATTAAAATTATTTGTAGGAGGATTTTCAGACGAATATTTAGGTGATTTAAAAAAAAACATTTCTAAATTTTTAGCAGAGAAGCTTTTAAACAACGGAGATGCGATTTGGGAAGAACGAAAATACACAAAAAAAACATTTGAAACTTTTGTAGAGAATGATTAATACTTATAATATAGTGCTGGATACAAATGTTGTAATTAGCATGTTAAGCAGAAAATTGAATTTTCAAAATATATTATTTTCTCTAATTGACGGAGATTATAATTTATTTGTAACAACTGAAATAATTTTAGAATATGAAGAAAAAATTAACAGTTTTTTCAATAAAAATCAGACAGATACATTTATGAGACTCATAGATACCTTACCTAATGTTCATAAAATTCAATCCTATTACCAATTAAATATAATAACAGCTGACCCAAGCGACAATAAATTTGTTGATTGTGCCTTTTCTTGTAATGCAGAATATATTGTTACAAATGATAAACATTTCAATATCTTAAAAAAAATTGATTTTCCTAAAATTAGGATAATAACAATAGAAGACTTTTTGAAAATAATAATAATATACAGACCTCAAAACATGGATTAATTAAACTAGTCTAAATAACTGTGTATTAAAGACTAAAACAATAACTGGACG
>JAOZQN010000827.1 GCA_029932195.1 Bacteroidales bacterium
GCCGAAACAGTCAGCGGGTGACTTTAAGTCACCCGCTGACTTAACTGAAATCATCAGAGCATTCAAAATTTCAAAACTTCAGCCTTATTCAGTATATCTATTTTTGCTCTTCATCTATAAATTCGTTCACTAATTCAGGCAAGTTGATTGCAGGTAAAACATATTTACCAAACATACCATTTGCAGTAATATGAGAAATTTCGGAACGAGCAATACTTATTACCATAGGTAATGCTGAATACAAAATATATTGGTTTTGTTTATCGTCAGGTATTTGTTCAATGTTTTCGAGTTCAAAATCTGCAATCAATGAAATTTGAAAGTCATATCCAGATGTTTTTCTTTTTGTTTTAGGAAAACTATTTATATTCAACTCTATATAGAATAGATTTTTATTATCTGCATTTTCAAAAATATCAAAATCAACATTAAAAGGTCTGTTATGTAGTTTTTTTTTCACAACTACCATACTCTCATCAGACTTTAGTGTTGTTGAAAATTTTGAACTTTTTAAAAAGTAGTTTGTTAATTTTAAATCAGAAAATTTTGCTTTCATTAGGCTGTCATTTGTTTTTGTTCTAAATATTCGGTTTTTGATACTTTCATTTTTACGTAGCTAGTAGGCATGTTTTCTTGTAACAATTCATCGTAGTTCATCAATTTCATGCTAAATTTTTTATTTAATACAAATTGAAATTTTGCAATTGTTTCTATATTTAGTTTTTTATGTCCTCTAAATAGCTGTGTGATAAAACTTGCAGATATACCTGTTCGTTCCGACATTTTTTTATAATTAATATTTTGTTCTTCCATAGCTTTTTCAACTTCGCTCATAATACGCATTTGTATCATAACTCTTTCATGTTCAGAGTCAAAAAGTTCAATCTCTTCATTTAATTTTTCTATCAATTCAGAAGTTGTATTCATAGTTGTCTATTTGTTTTAATTGTTTAGAAATATTTTTAGGAATAGCTTGGGATTTCTTATTGTATAATTTTATTAGAATAATATATTTCTTTTTGGAATGCTTAATCTGTTTGCAATAGATTCTATCATTTCTTCCATTGTTTGTAAAGCGAATTTCGTAAACGGTATTTAAGTTTTTTAATTTTTGGTAAAGTTGTTTATTGTGTAATCCCTCAAATAAAACTGCTTGTATTTTTTTATATTCATTAATGATGTCATTGTTAAATAAATATTGTAATATTGTCTCCAGACTTTTTTCATCTGCACACAATATAATGTTTTTATGCTTACTTAACGATATTTGTTTCAATTTTCTTGCCACAATATTAGCCTATAGGTTAATATTTTCAAAATTTTTTAACACTTTTTTTGAAAATTAATTTTTAAATTGTTGATTATTAATTATTTGTTTGTTTTTGAATGTTGTTTTTATTGCAAAGTTAATACAATTTTTTATTTTATTGCAAATTTTGTATTAAAAAACATTACTTTCTTTTTTACTTAACCTATTACTGGAAAGCAAAAAAGTGGAAATTTTAGAAAAATGTTTTTTTGCTTTTTTTATATTATTCGATCAAAATACTTGACTGTAAAGCCAATTTCATTATTTTAATATTTTTTTTATAGAGCGAATCGCAATACTTAGGCATGGCAAACGATTTAATATAAGAATCCTTAATAATTTTATTCTTATAGAGCGAATCGCAGTATTCAGGCATGGCAGACGATTTAATATAAGAATCGTTAAGATTTTCTTCTTTAATTAGCTTACAAATAATGTTTGCAATACTATCAGGATAAGTAATTCCAGATATATTTGCAATACCATTAAACCTAAAATGGTTTATATGCAAACCTTTTGCATTGCTCAAATTACAATTAGTAAAAATAATGTATTCTGTAACAGAGTCATTAAACACTGTGTTTTGGAAGTTGAAAGCATCACCCTTCTGTCTAAAATTTACACGAGATAAATTTGCATTATTAAACTTACAATTTGAAAAATTAGAGTAAGATAAATTTGCATCTTCTAAATTTGAATTTTTAAAAGTTGTTCCTGAAAAATCTACTTGCATAATTATACATTTTTTAAGTATTGTTCCATTGAAATTTCTATTATTGTAATAGTAATTATATTCTATTGTGTTGTCAATTGTGTCGTTAATTAAAATATTTTTCCCTTTAATTTCCAAAGAAAAATAGACATTCCACAGAATTAAGTGGTAAATTATAATAACTTATAAATCAGATGATAAA
>JAOZQN010000227.1 GCA_029932195.1 Bacteroidales bacterium
CCGTTTTTGTAATATATTCACAACCAGCTAATTACAACTCCGAAACTTCAGTTTTATTATAAGTTAATTCACTCTGTAAATAATCCATTAATAAGCCCACTCCAGCTTTAATTTTGAGTCTCTACATTACCACGAAAAAAACCGATAAAAAACAGGACGTTCCGTAGGGACACGGTTTTGAGACGCACTGCCGTGCGTCTCTACATTACGACGAAACGACAAACAAATAAACAAACAAACAAACCAGTGTAAATAGGAGATATGACTAAATCTTAAACAAATGAAAAAAATATTAATTTTGAATTATGAATATCCACCACTTGGAGGTGGTGCAGGTGTTTGCACTCGTTTTGAGGCGGAAGGACTGGCAACATTAGGGCATCAGGTAACAGTATTAACAACTTGGTTTGATGGCGAAGAAGAGATAGAGAAAAAAGGAAATTTAACCATAGTCCGATTAAAATCTAAACGAAAATATGAGTTCAAATCTAACCCCGTAGAAATGTTGTCGTGGGTGAAGTTTGCTAAAAAATATTCTGATAATAAAATATCAGTAAACGAATATGATATATGCCTTGCGAATTTTGCTATTCCAGGAGGAATTGTGGCAAAACACATAAAAAAACATAACAAAATTCCTTATGTAATCATCTCACACGGGCAAGATATTCCATTCTTCTTTCCTTCTCAAATGCTTAAATTTCATATTGTTACTTATTTTTGGATAAAAAATATAGTAAAGCATTCCGAAAAACTTATTTTGTTATCGTCTGAAATGAAAGCAAATGCAGATAAATTTGTGGGCAAAAATAACACAGAAATAAATACAATTATTCCAAACGGTTGTAACACAGAAGTTTTTAAACCCGATTTTTCTAAAAAATCCAAAGAATTTAAGATTATTTTTGTAGGTAGGCTTGTTTCTCAAAAGTCTCCATTTGTATTTTTGGAAGCATTAAAATTATTGAAAAACAACACAGAAATAAATTTTCAGGTAAATATTCTTGGCGATGGTGTTTTTAAAGAAAAAATGGAAGAGTTTGTTGCAAATAATAACTTATCCGAAAATGTGAATTTTAAAGGCTGGGTAACAAAAGATGAAATGATAAATAATTATCAATCAGCTAATTTGCAGGTTATTAGTTCTGCCGATGAAGCCATGTCTATTGCCGCTTTGGAATCGTTGTCTGCTGGTTTGTATGTAATTTCTACACCAGTAAGCGGAAATACTGAATTGATAAAAAGTGGTGTAAACGGAGATTTTTTTAGTTTTAATAACTCGCAAGAACTTGCCAACAAAATTGAGGATTTTTATAAAAATAAATTTATAAATAATTGGCAATTAGACTCTAAATTTCTTGACGATTTTAGAAATAAATATGATTGGAGTGTTATTGTTAAACAATATGAAGAGCTTATTAATGCAAATTAAAAATAATAATTAACCATTTAACTTGTTCTTTGAACTTCTAACTTCTTCAATAAATACTTATATTCACGCATTTATTGAATTGTTAGAAATTAAAATAACTGCCTTAAATTGGATAATTATTAATTTAAATTTGCCTTATTTGTTGGAAAAATAAAAAACCCATAAGAATATAAAATTCCTATGGGTAAAATGTAAAAATAATGAAAAAAAAGTTTTTAAAATTTTCGTGGTTTTACATCTATCACGAGTTTGCTTAATTTTTTTATAAACTCTGTAGTTGTTCCACAGCAACCACCTATTATATTTACTAAATCTTTGTCTATATATTTTTTTGTTTGCTCTATTAAGCTGTCCGTGTCTAATTCCAGATTTCCGTTCTCATCAGGGATACCCGCACTTGGATATGCCACAATATTAAATGGTGCTGAATACGAAATATTTTTTAGTTTGTCTAACAATTGTTCTGGTCCGTGTCCACAATTCATACCCATAGCGAGTATTCTAACATGATGAACAATAGATGTATAACGTTTAATTAGTTCACCAGTAACAATAGGTTCTTTACCTTCTATTGCTGCACCAGAAATTATTATTGGGAAGTTTTTCCTACGTTTTTTTAAGATTGCCTCAAGAGCAAGTAGAGCCGCTTTTATATTGTCTTCCTCAAAAACAGTTTCAAGTAAAATAACATCTACTTTTCCTGCCATTAATCCTTTAATTTGCTCAGAGTAAGCCTCTTCCATTTCATCTAATGTTGCCTCTTTTGAGCTAATAGGACCAAGAACTCCTGCTACATATCTTGGTTTGTCTCTGGTTATGTTGGTATATTTTGTAGCGTTATCTCTTGCCAGTGTTGCGGCTGTATAGTTTAGTTCGTATGCTAAGTCTTCTAACTGATATTTTTTTAATTCTATTTTATTAGCTCTAAATGTATTTGTTGAAATTATATCCGCTTTTGCTCTCAAATATTTTTCATGAACGTCTCTTATTCTGTCTGGTTTGGTAAAACTTAATATTTCGTTAAAGCCGAATAAATCTACGGGGTGGTCTTTAAATCTATCTCCTTTATAATCTCTTTCTTTTGTGCGATATTTTTTGAGCATTGTTGCCATTGCTCCATCAAGGACTAAAATTTTTTCCTTTATTATATTTTCTATACTTTTTTTCATTTTATTGATTTTTTGGATACACAAGTTAATTAAAAGAATGTTGAGTTTTTAATTTTTAGTTTTTAATGGCTATCGCCTTATAACCATGAAATTATTTAAAAGAATAAAGTATCTATTTTTTAACTAATTTCTAACTTATGTTATAATATAATTCAATAACTATGCCGATTATTTATAGAAGAGATAAAAAATTAATTTTTTATTTTTATTTGTTTTTCAACAACACGGGAGTTTGATTTGTCTTTTATAATAAATTTGATATTTACTATATTAGTTTCAATATCGGAAGGAATTACATAAAAATAATTTATTGTTGCTTTTTTTGTTTTCTCCTCAAAAGTGAAAGAGCTATTTTTTTCTTTATTTTCGGAAAGAACATCTGCTTCTATTTCAAACTCATCTAAATAATCAATAGAACTAATATTTATTGTATAATATACAATGTCTCCAGCTTCAAAAAATTCTCCATTATCTAAAATACTAACAGCTGGAGTATTAATTTTAAGAAACTCCGAAGTTGTAAAAGCAGATAAAATAAGTAAGACTAAAATTAGAAGTAACCATTTATTTTTCATAGCATACAGGCTTTAAGTTATGTTTGCTTGCAAATATATATACAATTTTTTTATAAAGTAAAACTTTAAGTCATTTTTTTTCGTTTTTCAACTAAAAAAGCAATTTTAGTAAAGCTTACTTGATTTAATTAAGTGTCTTATTTTATGAATTATAAGTAAGATTACTTAATTTATATATTTGCTTAACAATAATTATGCCGTTGCATATATTATTTAACTTTTAGTATAAAAAAAGTCAAACTCTCAATTATTTATGAATCTCTTTATGTATAAAAAGACAAGGTCTCACTTGTAGGTGAGACCTTGTGTAAAAAGTAAAAAGCTAATTTAAAGATACGATTTTTGGTGATTTTTATTTTAAACTAATTATTTAAGTAGATTATTATAATCATCTATATTTGAGAATATTTTTATTGTTTCTAAAATATTTTTATCATACTTCTGTGAATAAATTAATTTGCCTTCCGCAAAATAATATCTTGTTATAATCTCTTCTCCAATAAGAGTTGTTATTTCTTTTTCGCTGTCTTTTGCTTCACGAATATCGTTGTTTTGTATTTTTGCTTCCAATGAAATAACATCTTGAATAGTCTCTTCAGAATAATTACCATCTTCCACTGCTTGCAATAAATTGTCGTATTTTGTTTCTGCTTCTGTTTTTCTATCAAAATTTATCTCTTCAAGATAATCTAAAAAGTCTTCAAAATTATTTGCTATATAATTATCTGGTGTGTAGTTAATTGAATCTTGTTCTAGGCGAAAGTTTGTTGCAAAATCAAATATAATATTTTGATTTTTAAGTGCTTTAATTATTGGCTGTTTTTCTTCTTTTTTTAGAACAACATCTGGCTTCACTCCTTTTCCTTCGTAAACACTACGTCCATTTTTTGTTTTAAACTCTACTAAAAGTGAGTCCGGAATATTTTTACTATCTGTTCTATCGTTGGCATAGTCAATTGATTGAACACACCTACCGCTTGGTATATAGTATTTTGCAGTTGTTACTTTAAGTCTTGCATTATATTTTAGTGTTAGCGTAGATTGCACTAATCCTTTCCCATAAGTTTGTTCTCCTACAATAACTGCTCTGTCTAAGTCTTGCAATGCTCCAGAAACTATTTCAGAAGCAGAAGCAGACCGCCCATCTACAAGCACAATTAATGGTATTTCTGTATCCACAGGAATTTGTTTTGTTTTAAAAGTTTTATTCATTCTGGTAGCTTTACCCTTCATTTCTACAATAAGAATATCTTTTTCTACAAATAAATTTACAATATTAACTGCCTGTGTAAGAAGTCCTCCTGGATTGCCACGTAAATCAAGAACAAGCGATGTTATATTATGTTCGTCTTTTAACTCTATAAAAGCGGCTCTTACCTCACTGCTTGCTTCTGCTGTAAATCTATCTAATTTTATGTAACCAATATTATTTTCTAAAACTCCATAATGTGGAATGTTTTTTAGCTTAATTTTTTTTCTAATTACTTTAATTACAAATGCCTTATCTTTATTATTCCTTTTTATTAGTAAATTAACTGCAACATCAGCCTCCCCCTTCAATAAATTACTTAGGTCGTCTAATGTTTTGTCCTTTGTATCAATGTCTTCCACTTTTAAAATTTTATCTCCTACAAGTAAACCGCTATGGTGTGCAGGAGCATCTTTTATAAGGTGCGTAATTACAAAATAATTATTCATTGTGTCCACCCTTATTCCTAATCCAGCATATTCGCCTTTGCTAAAATATCTGTAGTCTTCAATTTTTGACTCGGGATAATAAACAGTGTATGGGTCTAATGACTTCAACATTTTATCTATGCTTAAAGTTATTAGTTCTGCTGCATCTATTTTATCTACGTAATTGAGCCTTAGCTCCTTAAATACAAGATGATAAATTTCTAAATTTTTTATTAGCTCAAAATCATCTCCGTCATCAAAACTTGCAAATGTAAAAGAAGTTGTTAATGCCAATATTACTGCAAAAATTTTAATCCTAAGTATTAATTTCTGTTTTTTCATAGTTTTCTAGTTGTCTAGTTATCGAGTTGTAAGTTGTCAAGTTAAAAGCTGTAGAGTTATCAAGTTAAAAAACAACAGTTGTCAAGTTGTTTGTTTTGTGAAATCAGAATATTTTGATATATGGAAACAACAGAGTTATTTATTTTACAACTTTAGAACTTTTAACTTGACAACTTGATAACTAATGTTATAATTTCATTAATTGCTTTTTCTATTTTTTTATATTCAAGAATATCTTTATGGATATACGAAATTATTAATATAATGTTTTTATTTTCGTTATTTATTTTTTCTATAAGTGGATTTTTTTGTAAACGGTATGCTTCTTTTGCTCTTCTTTTAATAAGGTTTCTATCCACAGCTCTTTTATATTTTTTTTTGGAAACACTAAAAGCAATCTGGACTGGGGCAATATTTTTTTCCACGTAAGTCCATTTTACATAAAAAGGAAAGACTTTAAAAGACTTTCCTTTTTTTACGAGTTCAAGAATTAAAGAGTGATTTGATAATCGTTCTTTTTTTCCAAATTTATTTTTCGTGGTCATCTATTTTTGTTTTTTTATATAATCAATTAATGCACTTGCCATAGATGTGTGTTTTTTTGAAGGAACTTTGATGTGTAATTTGAATTCTGCTTTCTTTATTGCTTTTGAAGTTTCTGTTCCAAATGCTGCAAATTTAGTTTTTCCTTGTTCGTAGTCTGGAAAATTTTCTAATAAAGATGTTATTCCAGCTGGGCTGAAAAAAGTTATAATATCATATTCTTTGATTTCCAGCTTTTTAATGTCTGCACTTACTGTTTTATACAGAACTGCTTTTGTTACATTAAATTTATTTCGTTTTAGTTTATTCGGAATTGTTGGTTTGTGAATATCTGCAACTGGCAATAAAACTTTATCTTTCTGATATTTTTTTAACATCTCAATTAGTTCGTCTATAGAACCATTTGAGTATGCTATTTTTCTTTTTCTGTAAATAACATATTTTTGAATATAATATGCAATAGACTCATTTACACAGTAATACTTCATTGTAGAAGGGATTTTCAAATTTAAACCTTCTGCCATTCTAAAGTAGTGGTCTATTGCCGTTTTGCTGGTAAAAATAACAACATTATACTTTAATAAGTCTATTTTTGTTTTTCTAAACTCTGTTACACTTACTCCTTCTATGTTAATAAATTTTTCAAAATCTACTTGGATTTTGCATTCTTCTTTTATTTCTAAAAAAGAATTTTTAGGATTCGTTGGTTCTGGTTGAGATACTAATATTTTATTAATATTCATAAATTCAATGTTTTATAAATTTAGATTGTTATATAGTTTAAAGTTATTAGATAACCTATAATACTACAAATTAAACAGTATAGTAAAGTTTCCTCTTTATATGATATTAAAAAGGGAAACTTTTTACTTCTGAATTTCTTTACTTTTAGTTTATAAATTTAAGCTATATATTTTTATAAGAATAAAGAAAGGTAAAATTTCTAAAGTGCAAAGGTATAAAAACAAATAAAATAAAGAAAATTGTTTGCTAAAAATTATTGCAGATAGTCTTATTACTTTCAAAATATAAATGGAAAATAGGGTGAATAAACTAATATAAATAATTGGTTTTGTTGTAGATAAGCCTAAATAAGGGGTAAAAATAACAAAAATGAGTAAAAATACTCCAGCCATTTGAATAAATAGATTTTGGTTGAATTTGTATTTAGAAACAATATTTTTTATATCAAAAATATATGAAAAAACAGATAAAATAATATTTTTCAGAATAAAAATAGATATGAAGGAGGCAAACAAAACAATTAACACAAGAAACATATTGTAATTCAATTCAATACCTTTATAATAAGTAAGTTCTGTTATAAAAAGAGAGATGTTTACAAAATACATTAAAGTTAAAAGGACACCAGAACGACCTGTAAAGAGGCTATTTTCTTCTTGTAGGTTAGTTGCTTTGCGATAATTTAGTGCCGAGTTAAATAAATTTCCAAGATATTTGTTATAAAAAAAACTTACCCAAGCTAAAAGCATCAGTGAAAAAATAACTACTCCAATAATCCAGTCTGGATATGTTTTTTTATCCATCTGACTACCTGGTGTTTCATAAGAAAATGAATTCATTACAGTATCCACCTCTATTTTGTTGCTACCAAGATAAAATTTACGAATTGCTTTACTTTTATGAAAAATATAATTTTGCAAAAATGAAGAGTCTCTTTGCGGGTCGGATTCGTGCAGAAAATAATAACTTGTAAGGTCATAGTTTTTAAATCTTTCTGGAATTATTATTATTTCTCTTGTTTTTTTGTTTCCTGAATAAAGATAATAGAACGAAGTTGAGTCTTTTTCTATATTTTCTGCGTAAACGGATTTTACAAATAGCAAAATAAATAAAAAGAAGATGTATTTTATTTTAATTGAAATTTTCATAAATTGTTTTTGCTTTTGCTTTACCTATTATTTTTTCTAAACTTTCTAAATCCGTATTTTTTATCTTTTCTACCGATTTGAACTCTGTAAGTAAATCTTCTACTGTTTTTTTTCCTATTCCTGAAACCTTCAAAAGTTCTGATTTTAAAAATTCTTTGCTCCGTTTATCTCTGTGAAATGTTATGCCAAAACGATGAGCTTCATTTCTTGCCAATTGAATAACTTTCAGTGTTTCAGAGGACTTATCCAAGTATAACGGAATAGTATCTTCAGGAAAAAATATTTCCTCCAAACGTTTTGCTATTCCTATTAATGCTATTTTATCGTCAATTTTTAGCTCTTTTAGTATTTCGTAAGCCGACGATAATTGTCCTTTTCCTCCATCTACAATCACTAAATCGGGCAGCTCCTTGTTTTCGTCTAAAAGCCGTTTGTATCTGCGATAAACTATTTCTCGCATAGATGCAAAATCGTCTATTCCTACAACCGTTTTTATATTAAATTTACGATATTCTTTTTTGCTTGGGCGAGTATCTCGCAAAACAACGCAAGCCGCAACGGCATTTGTGCCTTGCAAATTGGAATTATCAAAACATTCAATATGTGTGGGTAATTTATTCAATCTCAACTCTTTCTTCATTGTTTCTAAAACACGATTTGTTCGTTTTTTCGGGTCAAGATTTGCTTTGTGTTTTTCTTTGTCAAATTTATAATATTTTAAATTTCGCAAAGATAGTTCTAATAATTTCTTTTTGTCTCCTATTTTAGGAACTTTAAATTCGGTATTTTCAATTTCTATATTAATTTCAAAAGGAATAATAATTTCCGTAGCATTGCTAATGCCTTGTTGTTTAGACTGACGAATATCTGCAATTGCCGAAATTAATATTTTTTCTTGCGACTCATCTAATTTTTTCTTTATTTCGTAGGAATGTGCCTGAATAATTTTTCCATTCACAACTTTTAAGAAATTTACATAAGCATATTTTTCTGCATCAAGAATAGAAAAAACATCAATATTGCTTATTTTCGGACTAACAACAGTTGATTTTGCTTGATAATTACCCAATAAATCCAAACGATTTTTTATTTCTTGTGCCTTTTCAAATTCATAATTTTGGGCAAAAGTATTCATTTTTTTTGTAAAATACTCTATAACTTTATGAATTTTACCTTTTAATATTTCTTTAATATCATTTATTGCCTTGTTATAGTCTTCTTCTGATTGTTTTGAAATACAAGCTCCTTTACAATTTTTTATATGATATTCTAAACATACTTTGAATTTCTTTTTTTCAATATTTTCTTTACTTAAATTTAGTTTGCAAGTTCGCAAAAAATAAACTTTACGAAACATTTTTATTAAACTACGAACCAGATATATAGAGGTATAAGGACCAAAATACTCTGAGCCGTCTTTAACAATATTTCGGGTGTAAAAAACACGAGGGAATGGTTCTTTTTTTATACAAATATAAGGATAGCTTTTGTCGTCTTTAAGTAAGATATTGTAGCGAGGTTGATATTTTTTTATTAAATTGCTTTCTAAAAGCAAAGCATCGGTTTCTGTATCAACAACAATATGCTCTATTTTAACAATATGACGAACAAGAATTGAAGTTTTACTTCTATCTAAATTCTTTGAAAAATATGAAACCACACGTTTTTTCAGGTTTTTAGCTTTTCCAATGTAAATAATTACATTTTCGTTGTTAAAAAACTGATAAACTCCAGGCGTTTCAGGTAAGTTATTTGCTATATTTTTCAAATTATTCATAGTCCTCAGTCCACAGTCTGAATGCTCTGTGAAATAATTTTGAGTATTTTTTAAGAAAAAAAAATCTGCTTGCTATTCGTTTTTATTTTAGGTGTTTATATTTGTCTTGAATAAATAAAACAATACTTAAAATACAAAGCTAATATTTTTTTTGTTTGAACAAAATAACTCTAAAACGTGAGGGCAGAATAAGGGAAGGATTATAGATTTGATATATGGGCTGGAGAACTCTGGTAATCAAGGCAACACGTTGCCAAGTGCCTCTGGCACGTTGGCAAGAGTT
>JAOZQN010000828.1 GCA_029932195.1 Bacteroidales bacterium
AGAGATATATTACGTTTATTTGCAGAATAAGACGTGATAAATCACGTCTCTACGGAATTTATGAATGGACTCCTCCTGATATGTTACACACTCAAATCATTTTTATATTTGAATAATTATTATTGTATTTTTACTGATTACAACGGATTTTGTTGAAATTATAAATCACTGAATTTTAGGTGTTTTACTTCCTAATATATATTTGTCAGATTAATAGGAACACGGATAACGCAGATTGAACGGATTTTTCACGGATTTTTTTACTTTATATTTTATATAATTCATTATAAATAAAGTTATTACAATTTCAATAAAATCCGTTATAATCAGTATTTTTTTTAATTTATAAACAAATAAAAAAAGTGTAAACTACCTTTGGTTAATATGAAAAATGCTTAAAATCTATACATATTTAGCAAATCCTAAATTTGAATTTATACTGAATAAAGTTAAAATCTTTACTTTTGTGTTTTGTAATCAATTAATATCCAGTCTAATAAACAAATAAACCTTTTCTAGTATAATTAAGCTTAAAAATGAAAAAAATAATATACTTAATAGTTATGATAACAATATTATCTTCGTGTTCAAAAGAAAAAGTAGATTTATTAATCAAAGCCGAAAGAATATACACAGTTGATGAGAGTTTTTCCATAGTTGAAGCTATGGTTATAAAAGACGGTAAAATTTATGATACAGGAACTTACAATGACTTATCAGAAAAATACGAAGCCAATGAAGATCTCAACTTATCAGGTAAATTTATATATCCAGGACTGATTGACCCACATTGTCATTTTTACGGTTATTGCATGGGGTTACAATATGCAGATTTAACTGGAACAAAGTCTTTTGATGAAATACTAAAAATACTTTCGGAAAGATATAAAAACGAAGGAATTGCTTGGATTAAAGGACATGGATGGGATCAAAATGATTGGGAGATAAAGGAATTTCCTGATAACACAAAATTAAATGAGCTATTTCCATCTACACCTGTTATTTTAACAAGAATTGATGGACATGCAGTAATCGCAAATGCAAAAGCACTGGAATTAGCAGGAATTGATGAAAATACTAAAATTGAAGGAGGAAAAATTTTACAGAAAAATGGAAAACTTACTGGTGTTCTAATCGACAATGCGGCAGATAGATTGAAGGAACTTACTCCCGATAACAGTATAGAACAAAAAATAAAATATCTTATAGAAGGTCAGCAAAATTGTTTTTCGGTAGGACTAACTTCGTTAAGTGATGCTGGTTTGGAGAGCAATATAATAGAGCTATATGACTCGCTACATAAATCGAGAGATTTAAAAATGAGAATTTATGCGATGGTTGCAATGAATGAAGAAAATATAGAGAAATATGTTAAAAAAGGGATTTACAAAACAAATTATTTAAACGTAAGAAGCATTAAACTTTATTCCGACGGAGCACTTGGGTCACGTGGAGCTTGTTTGCTTGAGTCGTATTCCGACGACCCAAATAATAAAGGACTAATTGTTACTTCACCCGAAGAATTACGAAATTATTGCAAAATAGCTTATGACAATAATTATCAGGTTGCTACACATTGCATTGGCGATTCGGCAAACAGACTAATCCTGAATATTTATTCGGAATTTTTGAAAACTAGAAACAATTTACGTTGGAGAATTGAACATTCACAAGTAATTAATGAAAAAGATTTTGAGCTTTTTGGTAAATATTCTATAATCCCATGTATTCAAACTACACATGCAACATCAGATATGTATTGGGCAGAAAAACGACTTGGCAAAGAACGTGTTAAAAACGCATATCCATATCAAGAGCTACTTCAACAAAATGGTTGGATACCAAATGGCAGCGATTTTCCAATAGAAAATATTAATCCTATTTATGGATTTTATTCAGCCGTAGTGCGTAAAGATTTTGAAAACTATCCTAAAAATGGATTTCAAACAGAAAATGCACTTACAAGAGAGCAAGCACTCAGGGCAATGACAATTTGGGCTGCAAAATCAAGCTTTGAAGAAAATGAAAAAGGAAGTATAGAAAAAGGAAAATTTGCAGATTTTGTTGTAACAGATAAGGACTTAATGGACGAAAAAGAGCAAAATTTATACAAAATAAAAATTTCAAAAACTTTTATTAATGGAGAAAAAGTTTACGAAAATTAAAGGGCACTCCTAAAAACTCAAAAATCAAGGCTTTCAAAATTATTAAAGTTTG
>JAOZQN010000829.1 GCA_029932195.1 Bacteroidales bacterium
ACATTATATACGTAATAATCAATTAATTATAAACTCCGAAACTTCAGTTAGTTAACTCATTAAACGCAAAAAACATGAAATTTATCCAAAAAATCTCTCTCCTTCTATTAGTTATAGTAATATCAAGTTCTGTCCAGAGTCAGGAAACGGTTAAAACTGTGCCTGTTTTCAAAAAACAAATTGACTACGAATTTACAAGCGAATGGCAATACGTATCTACTGATTTATACCTGTTTAACGCAGATAAATTTAATAAAATGATAAATGATATGTATATTCCCAAAAAGAAAAAGCTAAAAAAACGAGATGAGATTGTAGAAAATATTTTAATTACAGCATCTTTGGACGGTTTGCAAAATTACGAGAATATAGAATATCCAATCTATAATTTTACGGTTTCAAAAACCGAAGAGGGGAGATTTTCTACACAGGCATCAAGCAATGAGGTTATTAGAGTCTTAGAAAATTATCCAAATTCTTCAATTTCCAATCATATTGGGGCAAAAATTAAGGTTGATGTTATAACCGACAAAAACAAAAGTTTTCTTTATAAATTGGTAGCCTCACAATTGCAAAATATTTCGGCACTCAGTAATCCTACCGATGCGGCTATGCAGCTTGTTGGCGAGTTTGGTAAAATGATGGAAAAAGATGCTATTGGCAAAGAATATCATTTTGAATCTACCATTAGGCTGTATGAAGAACAGGACTTTAATACACGATTTCACTCATTAAATATTTTTGTTTTTATGCCAAGCAGTGTGCGTTCTGCACATTTTGATACGCTTGATATAAGTAATTTTATTACAAATGCTTCAAATCCAGTAGTTACTAGGGAGGTTTTGGAAAAATTTATTGATTATTATACTTATCCATTTATGATTACGGTAAATTATAGGTCAAAATATATTCCAGAAATTCCTGATATGGTTAATTTTCAGAGTTTAAAAGCAAGGGAATCTAAATGCGAAAGTAACCATAATTCGGGACTTATAAACGATGATATTTATAAGCAAGAAAAACAATTAATAAAATTTTTAGAAACATTTGCACAACTAAAATTAGATGTAAATAACTATGAATTAGATTATAAGAATAAAATAACAGAGGATTACACAATCCATACTTTTATTATTATGCAAGATTTAATGAAGCTAAAAATAACTTATAACAATATTATTTTTGTAAACTCGGGTAAACCTGAATTTGAAGATAAATTTCATCAAATTTATGATGATTTTATTGTAAAAGCAGAACTTTTTTTAGAGTCAAATAATAATTTAAGAGATGTTAAGCATTTGGTAAACACTATTTTAGAATTAGAAAATACTCCAGATGTAAAATTAGATTCTTTAAATAGAGAAGAGTATTTACGAAAATTATATTTGGTGGATTTACCAGAACGAGAAGCAAATTCTGCGGAAGTTAAAAATATAAATCAGTGGATTTCAAAGATTGAAAATAAGCATTTTAAAGAAATTTATGATAAGAAAATTTATAATTTGCAAAAAAAGGCTGTAAATACAGAAAGTTATGAACTTGCATTAGGATTAGAAAGTTCGGTTAGAAATACAAATTGTGTAACATGCAGAGAGCAAGCTAGTTCTACTGTGGAAAAATTTATGCAAGAGTATGAAAAATATGAGCGGAAAGTAGCTTTTAATAATTTAGAAAATTTAAAAACACAAACAAATACTCTTATTTATCAATTGAGCAAGCAAGAAACTTATATTTCTTTGCACTTAGAAACTGATTATGAGGGAGAATTACCTCCACATATTCAAATAATAAACACCGATTTTAAGCAATTAATTAAAGATAAAGAAGAGTTACAAATATTAATAAAAGCATCTCATTATAAATCTGATTTTCAAGAAATTAATAGTGCAACGGAACAAATAAATTTGCTTTCTCTAAAACTAAAAAATGGTTTCGCAACAATCTGCACACAAGAACCAAAATTATGCAAAGAAATAATATTTGAGGAAGATGAACATTAACTGGTATTAACAGTCAGACACTTTTGAAGTGTCTGACTGTTTTATTTTATTCCTAATTTCCCTTCCCAAACCGTTCTACAAAATCACAAATTTGGGCCTGACCGTAGAGTTTGCCAATTATAATATTATCTCTGTCAATAATATAGGCGAGTGGTAAGGTGTTAATAATTTCATATTTCATCAAAAAAAGTTCCCCCAGTTTTTG
>JAOZQN010000830.1 GCA_029932195.1 Bacteroidales bacterium
ATTAATAATGAGCTTTAAATAAAGAATTTACAAACTCCGAAACTTCAGTTAAATAGTAAGTAAAAAGTAAATAAATAACAATCTAATATATAACAAATTAATGAATATTAAATGTTAAAAAACTTTTAAATGACTACTTATAAAATAATACGACAAAGGTATGTATAAAATTAATTGATATCTATCCGTAAAAATCCGTAAATTTATTAAGTAATTTTACGGATAAATAAATTATAAATTGGCTTTTAAGAGTTCCAACCCTATTTTAATTCTTTTAAATAAGGGTTAATAATGACGATTAAACTTTATTTCTATTAAAGTTTAAAACAAAAGACCGTAATTTTCAATAAATTACGGTCTTTGGTATAGCAACCTTTAGGTTGTTTTTAGAATTACAATCTAAAAGATTGTGATAATGAAATTATTGTTTAATTAACTTTCTCGTGATAATTTCATTTTCTGTCTGTATTTTAATGAAATAAATTCCTGCCGGTTGATTTGATATATCAATCGTAACAAGACATGCCTTGTCTTTACTGTAAATTATTTTTCCTGTTATATCAATAATTTGCAGGCTCAAACCTGACAGGTCTTTAAGATCTGTCAGGTTTATATTTACGATGCCAGTTGTTGGATTTGGTGAAATTGATATTTCATTATCTAAAATATTATTTATGCCAACATAAGCATTTACGGTTATTGTAAACGAACAAGTTGCTTCGTTTTCACTTTCGTCTGTTACAGTCCATTCAACAGTGTGCATTCCTTCGCTTAGTTGCTCATTTTCAAGAGTTTCTAAAACATTAATATTATTTTCAATACTTGCAATTCCACAATTGTCATCAGTTGAAGTGGGGTCAAATTCAGTTCCGTTTACTACGTAAACATAAAACTGGTTTGCTGTAACTGTTGTATTTTCGATACAAGTTATTGTTGGATTTTCTGCATCAACGGCAAGAGTTATTTCCACCTCGCTACTTGATTGACAATTCCCATTGTCAATTGTCCAAGTTAAAATGAAAGTTCCGTCTGCATCTGCGGTGAAAGTTGCTGTGTTTGAATATTGATTACTGAAAGTTCCTGTGCCACCCGATAAGATTGTCCAAGTTCCTGTTTCTTCTGATGTGGGTTCGTTTGCAGATAAAGTATATTCCAAACCCTCACAAAGATTTTCGGCATTTGTTCCAGCGTTGGCAGTTGTTGGAGCATTATATACGAATAAAGTAGCAGGTAAACTTTCTATATTTCCACCTGTGTTTTGAGCGAGACATTTGTATTTGTATCCGTAATAATCATAAGTTACAGCAGTAAGTGTGAGAGTATTTGTTGTTTCGCCGCTGTAAATTCCTCCTGAAATATTTGCAAAACCTGTTCCGTCATCAACTTGCCATTGGTAAGATATTGTGTTGTCGGCAGTTATGCTAAAACTTGCATCTGTATTTTCGCAAATTATTACGTCTTCGGGGTGGGTTGTAATTATTGCGTATTGAAGTCCGGGCGTGTATTCCCAAAGTTCATTTCCGGTTCCGAGACTTTTTGCTCCAAAAATAAGCTGAACTCCGGTATAAATAATATCTTCTATCTCGGAGCCGTCATCTCCACCAAAATATGATAAGTCTTCTGTATTTATGTTCATAACTAATTGTGTTCCGTTTTCTGTTCCGTCGCTTTTCCAAAGTTCATCTCCGTAGATTCCATCATCAGCAGTAAAATATGCGATGCCATCTACATTTATAAAATTTTTAGGTTGAGAATAATCATCGTCATCATTTATATTTTTCACCATCACTGTTCCTGCTTCTGTTCCGTCGGATTTCCAAAGTTCTATTCCATTTATTCCGTCGTTTGCCGAGAAAAATAAAGTTCCATCAATATCAGTTAAATATTCAGGATTTGATGAGTTTGAAGTTCCCGGATAAATCTCTTTTATCATAACAGTTCCAACTTCTGTTCCGTCGGTTTTCCAAAGTTCTTTATTATTATTCGTGCTTCTGGCATTAAAAAATAAAATTCCATTAGAAATTGTAAAATATTGTGGATAGCCAAAAACAGTTCCGGGCAGAATATCTTTCAAAAGAACTGTCCCAGCAGTTGTGCCGTCCGATTTCCAAAGTTCATAACCAAATGCGGGTGTATATGCACATAAATATACAATAGTTCGTGCAATTATTTAGAGTTTATTTAACGATTTAATAATTAAATAC
>JAOZQN010000228.1 GCA_029932195.1 Bacteroidales bacterium
AAAATAAAAAAAATACCATACGGAACTACTGATTTTAAAAAAATACAGGAACAAGATTATTATTATATTGATAAAACAAAATATATAGAAATAGTAGAAGACTCTGCCGATTTTTTATTTTTGATACGTCCACGACGCTTTGGGAAGTCCTTATTTTTGGCGACCCTACAATCTTATTATGATGTATATTTTAAAAACGATTTTGAACATGTATTTAAAAACACATACATTGGAGCAAATCCAACTCCTGAAAAAAGTAAATATCTTATGCTCTCGTTCAACTTTGCAATGATAGACTCTAAAATAGAAAACACCGAAGAGTCTTTTGAATTGCATTGCAAGATGGTTTATTCCTTATTTTTAGATAAATACGAAACTTTTTTTGATGAAAAACAAATAGATTCTATTAACCAACAAAATAAAAGTTCGTTAAAATTTCTTGTTTTATTGAAAGAAGCACAAAAAAATAATTTAAGAATTTACATAATTATAGACGAATACGATAATTTTACCAACTCAATACTTGCACGCTACGGCGTAAATAATTATAAAAAAGTAGTAGGTGAAACCAGCTTCTTAAAACATTTTTTTAACGTAATAAAAGGTGGAACTACTGGCTCGAATTCTCCTATTGCTAAATTTTTTATCACAGGAGTTTCGCCAATAACTCTTGATGACATCACAAGTGGTGCCATTGGATTTAATATTACTACTGCTTTTCAGTTTAACGAAATTGTGGGTTTTACCGAAACAGAAGTAGTGAAATTATTGGAATATTACCGAGATGCAGGTAAAATAAATACCGATATAAATATTATACTCAAGTTTATGAAAAAATGGTATAATAATTATAAATTTTCGCGAAATGCAAAACAAAATTTGTTTAATTCTACAATGGTTTTAAATTTTATTGCAAGATACATGCAAGATTTTGGTTTTCCAATACAAACAATAGACGACAACACAAAAATAGATTATACAAAATTAAGACATCTGCTAATTCTTGATAAAAAACTAAACGGCAATTTCTCCGTTTTAAACGAAATTTTAGAACAGAACCAAATAACAGCAATATTAAAACCAGCTTTTTCTATTAATAAAATAACTAACAGAGATAATTTTATATCTTTGTTATATTATTTTGGCTTAATAACTATTGTTGATTTTAAAAACAATGAACATATTTTTAAAATCCCAAACGAAACAATAAAAGAGTTTTTTTCTATTTACATAAAAGACGGTTATGAAGAAGCAAACATCTTTAAATTAGATATTTATAAATATAATAATCTAATTAAAAATATGGCCTACCAAGGCGAATGGAAGTCGGTATTTCAGTTTTTATCAAAAGCAATAAAAGAACAAAGCAGAATAAGAGACTACATAAAAGGCGAACACATGATAAAAGGTTTTTTGCTGGCATATCTGAACTTAACAAACGACTTTATTATAACATCGGAAAAAGAACTCAACAAAGGAAACGCAGACCTGTGGATCGCTCCTTTTGTTACGCCAAACGGCTCGTCAAAATATTCGTATCTTGTTGAACTAAAATATAATAAGAGAACAGAAACAGAAAAAATTGACACCAAAAAATTAGTTGCCAAAGCCAAAATACAACTCAACAAATACGAAAAAGACCCTATTATTTTAGAAGAAAAAGAAAGCACTATTGTGAAAAAAATAGTGCTAATATACAACGCCTGGGAACTTATACACATAGAAGAAATAAAATAAACTCAAAACATCGTTTGACTGTAAATAGGCGATTTCTGAAAATAGAAATATTACTACATTAGAAAGTCAATTATTCGTATATTCAGAGTTTTAAAAATAGAAAATAAATTTTATCAGAAATATATAATTAGTAAATTTTAAAATAATGAGTTCTACTCTCAATAAAAAAATATATTCATACAATCCTAATTTTGCGGTTTTAAATTCAATTCCAGAGAACTCTAAAAATCTGCTTGATATTGGATGTGGAAATGGTGGACTTATAGATTTTTATAAAGGTAAAATTGATGGAATAACAATATCTGAGAGCGAATATGAAATTGCTGAAAAAAGATTAAATAAAGTTTTTTTGCATAATTTGGAAAAAGGATTGCCCGAAAAATTAGATAAATATGACGTAATTATTGCCTCTCATGTTTTAGAACATATTGCTTTTCCTGAAAATTTACTATTAGATATTAAAAAAGTTATGAATGAAAAGAGCGTTTTTATTATAGCACTTCCAAACATAATGCACTATAAATATCGCTTTAAATTAATTTTTGGTAATTTTAAATATGAAAATACTGGCGTAATGGATTATACACATTTGCGTTGGTATACATTTCATTCCACACAAAAAATGCTAAAAAAAAGTGGTTTTAAAATAACAAAGGCATTTGTTGATGGAGAATTACCTTTTTATAGAATTACAAAAATATTACCTAAATTTGTAAGTAATTTTTCAAAAAAAATACTTTTTAGTATATCTAAAGGCTTTTTTGGTATGCAATTAATTTATATTATAAAAAAAAATATTTGAAATTATGAGACGAAGATTAAATAAAATCCACCTCAAATTAAGTAAAAATAAAAAAATAGTCCTTTTTTTTATAAAATTAAGAAACCAACTTAATTCTATAATAAATTATCATATAACTAATACTATTGATTTTAATAAAAATGGAGAAAGTATTATAACTGAGTTTATTTCAAAAAAATCTGATACTATTATAGATATTGGTGCAAATGTAGGGCAATATACTGAAAAAATTTTAAAATCTGTTGATATAAACAAAGTTAAAATATACTTATTTGAACCTGGTCGAGAAATTTTTAAAAAACTGGAACAAAAATTTAACAATCCCAATATTTTTTTAAATAATATTGCAATATCTAATAAAAAAGGAAGTGCAATATTTTACGAAATAGAAAATTACGGGGAAACCTCCTCACTTCATTTGGCAACAGTTAAAAATAATAAAATAAAGCCACATAAAGTTATTGTAGATACAATTGATAATTTATTTTCAAATATAGAGTCTATTGATTTTATTAAAATAGATACAGAAGGAAATGATTTTTTTGTATTAAAAGGTGCAGAAGAAAAATTGAAAAAAGCACAAATAAAATATATTCAATTTGAATATAATTTTCAGTGGTTACATGCAGGTAGTTCATTAATTGCGGCTATTCATTTTCTTAACTCAAAAAAATATGTAGTTTTCTTGATTAGACATGACGGCTTATACAAGTTTAATTATGATTTATATGGAGATTTTTTCCATTATGCTAATTTTTTTGCTGTTCATGAAAATTATTTAGAAACAATTCAACCAATAATAAAAGGAACATTTTAATGAATATTTTATTTTTTACTACAATACCGCCAGATTATTTGCAAGATTCTATTTTAATAGGACTGCGACAATTATCTTCAAACAACTTAATTGATTACCCACAAAAAGATTGTTTATACAAAAATAACAGTAGTGAAGATATTTATGGACGAGGTTTTACATTATATAATTATTTAAGTGAAATTAATGTAAATCGTAAAAATATAAAAGAGCGAATTATTAATAAAGAATTTGATTTAATAATTTTTTCTTCAATTCACAGACAAATAGATTTGTTAAAAGAGTATTATCCATTAATAAAAAAAACAAAAGTTGTTTTTTTAGATGGAGAAGACCACCCTTCATTATTTGGATATAATGGAAGGTATTGGAGAAATCCTAAATTCTGGTTTTTACCAAAAATACATAAAAGACATTTATATTTTAAAAGAGAGTTTACTCCTGAAACATTAAAATATAGATATTATAAAATAATTCCTGGATTTTTATTAAAACACAAATTTCTGAAAAATGGGCTACCTATCTCTTTCGCATTTCCTGACTCTAAAATAATTAAAGAATTTCCTATTAAAGAAAAGTTATTTCCAGAACACATTGTAGATATAGAAATTGCTAAAAAATTAGGAAAAAAAGATAAATACGTTTTTGATAATGAAGAAGATTATTATAGTGATTTAAAAAAATCAAAATTTGGAATAACAACAATAAGAGCAGGTTGGGACGCTATGAGACATTACGAAATAGCCGCAAATGGTGCAGTTATTTGTTTTAAAAATTTACATTTAAAACCAGAAACTTGTGCTCCCCACGGTTTAAATAATACAAATAGTATTACTTATAAAAACTATGGAGATTTAATGAAACAAATAAATAATTTGAGTAATGATAGTTATAAAAAATTACAAGAAAACTCTTACAAATGGATTCTTGAAAACTCAACAAAAAATAGAGCAAAACAAGTAATTAAAATAATTGATGCAAATTCAAAATAATAAACTACCCAAAGCCCTATACATAATTTCTGCTATTTTCATTATAATTTCCTTAATCGGAGGCTATTTTGAACAAATTTCTGTAGGTTTTATCTTACTTATAATAATTTTAAAACTCTTCTGGAAAGAAGGAACTCCTCCTATTATTGTTGTAGCACTAAGCTTTCAGTGGCTGTCTATAGTTGTTGGCTATGTATATTTGAGTATGACCAATGCCGAAATGATTGATATGCTTTGGCGACCACAATATTCATTAGAATATATAGATAAAGCCTATTGGTTAAGTATTTTTGGCTTATTATTTTTTGCAATAGGAATAAAATTAGCAATACTCAAACTTAAAGAAAGAAAAACACCAATAGAATTATTGCAAAAATATGATACAACAAAAATTATAGTTTTGTATGCTATATTTACATTCTTTTCAGGTGCACTTTTTTCATTTGTCCGATATAAAATTCCAGGCATTTCACAACCTATAAATATACTTTCTTATTTAAAATGGTCATTGCTTTTTATAATGGTCTATGTATCAATTAAAAAGAACGAAAAATTACTAATTATCTCAATTATATTATGTATTGAGGTCTTACTGGGGTTTACAGGCTACTTTTCTGAATTTAAAGAAATCCTAATTATGTTACCTGTTGTTTATATTACTTTTAATAAAATTAAAGGAACAAAACAAATTTTATTTCTAACTTTTTTTGCTATTCTTTTATTTAATATTGGAGCTGTTTGGAGTTATGTAAAAGTAGAGTATCGTATGTTTCTATCAGGAGGTGCAAGAGCTCAAATTGTTACAACATCAAAAATAGAATCTTTAAATAAACTATTGGAACTAACAACCGAACTTACTCCTGAAACATATCAAATGGGTATTGAAAGTATGGTTAAAAGAGTCTTTTTTCTTGAGTATTTCTCTGCAACTATAAACTATATTCCAGAAAGACAGCCTTATATGAATGGAGAAAATTGGAACGATGCCATAAAACACGTTTTAATGCCTCGTTTATTTTTTCCAAATAAAGAAGCAATAGACGACTCTGAACAAACAATGAAACTCACTGGAATTCAACTTGCTGGAGCAAAACAAGGAACATCAATTAGTATAGGCTATATGGCACAAGCTTATGCAGATTACGGTCAATTTTATATGATGATTCCAATATTTATACTTGGATTTATTCTTGGTTTAATGTATAAATATTTTGTTAATGCAACAAAAAAACCAATGTGGAGTTATGCTTTAATTTTTCCAATGTATTTCTTGATAAATATTAACGGCAAAAATATCACAAAAATTTCAGGTAATTTATTTATGTATTTTCTTGTTTTTTTCTTAATTGTTAGATTCACTTTGCCTTTTTTAGATAAATTAATTAGAACAAAAAATGAATAAAATAACTCCTAATTTTTCCACGCCTTAACAACAAGTCCCCCACCCTCTTTGTGGTTTCCTTGCAAATCTATATAGTTGAGAATAAATGCCCAAGGATAAACAATAGAATAGTAAAGTGGGAGAAATATGAAAAATATTTGTGAAACATTGAGAACAACTATTGGTATTTTCATTGATAACTTCCAAGCAATTTGTCCGGGCTTGCCGTAAGAATATTTTGCCTCAATTCGCTTGAAACCAGCTTTTTTTAACTTTTTGGTCATATCTTCAATATCGTAACCGTCTCTAACATGCTCATCTACAAAAGATGCCTGTTCATCATGGTCGTGTTCATGGTCGTTTCCGCTCATATCCGATGGAGTAGAAATAAGTAACAGTCCATCTTCTTTTAGCGAAGAGTAGAAATTTTCAAAGACTTTTACATCGTCTTCTATATGCTCCATTACATCTACACACAAAATTAGGTCATAAGGTTTTGGTTCGTTGAGTTTTGTGAGGTCGGCATATCCGAAAGATATTCGCTCTTGTTCATTTATTTTTGTAAAAAAATTATTGCAATCCTCAATTTGTTCATCTTTTACATCTACTCCTTTTATTTTCCACAATTTGCCAAGTTTGGACATAAAATATACGTATTGTCCAAAACCAGAACCTGCGTCAAGAATAGAAATCTCTCCGCTTATTGTTTTTTTCCACTCTCTCAATTCTTTCTTTATATACCATGCTCTAAGTAAAAGTAAATCAAGTAGATTATAAAATATTTTTCTTAAAAAAGGTTTCTTATTGAATACCTTTCCAAGGCTTTTTTTTATTGGGTCGTATTTCATTTTTTTTAAGACAGCCCACCCCCACCCTCCCTTCGGGAGGGCTGGGGTGGGCTTTTTTTTTTAAATTTCAAAAACATCTATTAATTCTATTTCTAATCCTTCGATGGCTCTTGATATTATAGTTTTATCTTCTGAATACATTTTTGCATTAGAAAATTTGCCTTTTTCATCAAGTAACCATGCAGTTATAATATGTTCTCCAGGCGAAACTATCCAATATTCTTTAACTCCTGCTTCTTCGTATAAATTAAATTTTATACCAACATCTTTTTTTGCCGTAGATTTTGATAACACTTCTACAACCAAGTCTGGTGCTCCCAAACAACCCCGTTCGTCTATTTTGCTTTCATCACAAATCACCACGATGTCAGGCTGAACAACAGTTGTTATTTCCTTATTTTCTGTTTTATCAAACAAGGGTAAACGAACATCAAAAGGTGCAGTAAAAATTTTACAACCATGTTTATCTTTTTTTCTTTTTTGAAAAACAAAATTTGCAGACTTCAAAAGTAAATTAGTTACAATTCCTTGATGAAGACTTGTTGGTGCAGGAAACATTTTTGCTACCTTTCCTTTAAATAGTTCAACCCTTTCAGTAAATTGCCAAGTTAGATAATCAGCATAATTATATGTTTCATCTATGTTTAAATTTGAAAATTCCATAGTAAATTAGTTTTTAGTTTAGTCTTCTGTTTTTAATAATTCTTCTATTTTGTTTGCATAATCTAAAGAGTCATCAATAAAAAAACGAAGTTCGGGAGTTTTTCTTAGTTGCTTACTTATTATTTGAGCTAATTTATGCCGAATAAATTTACTTTTTGCTTGTATTTCTTGCAAGACTTCAGTTGCTCCGTTATCTGGAAATATACTTAAATATACTTTTGCCTCCGAAAAATCGGGAGTAACTCGCACAACTGTAACGGATAACATTTTTCCTTGAAAATATTCTCTTGTCAAATCTAAAAATATTGTACTTAATTCTTTTTGTAAAAGTCTTGCAACTTTATTTTGTCTTGTTGTCATTTTTTTCTATTATATATTAATTAAAAAGAATTGCAAAGTTAAAATTTTCAATTTATTTGTAAAACTTTTTTTATTAAATCTATAGTCTCTTTTTGTCCAGTATGTTTTCCTGTTACGTCAGATAATTTTACCGTAGGAACCCAGTTATGGCATTCTGGTTTTGCTTCGGTTATCTTTATTACCATATTGAGTGGTTTTACGCCCACGTCGTTGGTGAAATTTGTTCCAATACCAAAAGACATTCCTATTTTTCCTCTGCAATATTTTGTGATTTTTTCTACTGTTTCAGGATTTAATCCATCAGAGAATACAATTGTTTTAGATAAAGGGTTGATTTTTATCTTTTTATAATGTTCAATAGTTTTGTTGGCAAATTCTATTGGGTCTCCTGAATCGTGTCTTAAACCATCAAAAAGTTTGGCAAATTTAGTATTAAACGAATGAAAAAATACATCGGTAGTAAAAGTATCCGACAGGGCAATCCCTAAATCGCCACGATAAACTTTTACCCAGTTTTCAAGCGAAAGTTCGTTCGCCATTTTGCTACCAAACTTAGCTGCATGAAACATAAACCACTCGTGTGCATGCGTTCCTATTGGTAAAAGGTCATATTTTTTTGCAAAATAGACATTGCTTGTTCCTATTACTGAGCCTTTACCATAGTTTTTTAGAGCTTTTACCACTCTATCGTGGTTTTCAAAAGAATAACGGCGACGTGTTCCAAAATCGGCAACATTTATTCCAAGCATATTATATTTTACAGCTTTTTTCCTAACAGTATCAATAATTTCGTTTGTCTCGTTTGGCTTTGCATTTGTCATTTTAAAATAAAGTTCCGAAATAAGTGCCATAAGCGGAACTTCCCACAAAATAGTTCTATACCAATAGCCTTCTATTGAGAGTTGCAAATCGTCACCCGTCTGGATAACACCCACTTCGCTTGGGTCGTATTGGTATCCAGATAAAAAATCGATATAAGTTGGGGGCAAGAAATAACATTTTTCTTTCAAAAACATTTTTTCATCGTCCTGAAGTTCTAAATCTGCCATTTTAGAAATTTCCTTTCTAAGTTGCTCTGCAAATCCATCAGGAAATTTTGTGCCTCCTCTGTTGATAAATTTATATCTAACCTTGGCTCGTGGAAACAGACTAACCACTGCATTTTGCATTGTTAGCTTATATAAATCATTGTCTAACAATGATTTTATTATTGAATTATTAAAGTTTTGCATTCTTATGGTTGTTTAGGTTTTATGCAAAAGTAATTATATTTATTCTATTTTACAAGTTTTTTAAAAGAATCATGGATAAGAACAATTTCAGAACTCACTAAAACTGTAAATTTCCAGAAAAACAATCCCCCAAAAAGAAGAAATTTCTTGCAAAACCAACAATTGTGAATTTCTGAATAATAACAAGCATTCGTAAATCAATTTATACGAAGCTTGCAAAATGCAGGTATATTGCAATTTACAGCAAGTCTAAAAACACATATTTTTAGACTTTTTATTCAGATAAATATATAAATATCAATTCATTAATAGATATTGTTGTTATTTTTGATGAAATTTTCATTTGCAAATGATTGCGATTGTAGAAAGAAAATAACCACTAATTTGCGGTTAGAAACTTAATAAATTAATATTTAATTTGTGATTGCAAAATGGAAAATTTACAGTTTTAGTGAGTTCTGAAGTTAAAAATAAACGCCAAAGGCGTGATAATAAATAGACTTGTGTAGGGGCAAGTGAATTTCAGATTAAGTTTTAGCACCACTGGTGCGTTATCTTTTCACTAATAATAAACTATTTCGCACCTATCTTTGTGCCATCTGGCATAAATATCTAATTATTAGCTGTTTTTAACTTCGTAAAATAGAATTAATATATGGCACTCCTATAAACCCAAAACTCTGCGTTATCCAAAATTATTAAAATACTCATT
>JAOZQN010000831.1 GCA_029932195.1 Bacteroidales bacterium
ACATTAATAATGAGCTTTAAATAAAGAATTTACAAACTCCGAAACTTCAGTTAAAGATTATTAATTTTAATCCAATATCTAACTTGATTAAACTGACAGGCTTTTCAACAAATAACTCTCACTGTATTTCTACTTTTTTGTTCTATTAATATCTTTTTACCGTCGGTCATTTGTTTTATGGCTTGCGTAGTATAATGTCGTATAGTTATCAATTTTAGGTTGTTATTGTATCTAACCTTAAATTTTTCTTTAAGTTCGGAAATAAAACTCTTTATTTTTTGAGTATCGTTGTTTACAGATATTGATAAATTTAAGGCTGAATTTTGCATCAAATTTACTTTTATATTATGTTTTACAATATAATTATATATAATATTTATAGATTTTTCGGCAACAAATGAAAAATCTTTTGGAGAGATAGAAATCAATATTTGATTTTCTTTTATAATAAAAACTGGCATTTTTGGTTCAATTTGTTTGTCAAAATCGTAAATAATTGTTCCTGTTTTTTCGGGTTCAATAAAAGATTTAACTAACAATGGTATATCTTTGTTTTGTAGTGGTTTAATGGTTTTTTGATGAATTACTTTTGCCCCAAAATAAGTCAGTTCAATAGCTTCTTGATACGAAATTTTTGAAAGTAATTTTGTTTGTTCAAAAACATTTGGGTCGGCATTAAAAATTCCTGCTACGTCTTTGTAACACACAAATTTCTCTGCATCTAAAATATACGATAAAATTGCTCCTGTAAAATCTGAGCCCTCTCGTCCAAGTGTTGTTGTATTTTTTTGATTATCAGAACCTATAAACCCTTGAGTTATATAAATACTTGTATTTTTAAAATCTATTTTTTTCAGAATATTAGAAGTGCTACTCTCCCACTCCACTTTTGCTTCCCTGTAATTATTATCTGTTTTTATATATTTTCTAATATCAATCCATTCATTATTAACATTTTGAGAGTTTAAATAATAACTAACAATAGTTGTAGAAAGTATTTCGCCAAAAGAGACTAATTTTGCATATAAAAAGCTATAATCATTTGTATTTTTATTTTCAATAATCTGATTAATTTCTTTAAATAAAAAATCTAATTTTTGAAAAATATGATTTTCGTTATCTTCAAAAAGTTCATTTACAATATCAAAATGATATTTTTTTATGCTATCAAAAGAATTTTGAATATCCAGTTTTTCTTTTTCATAAAAAATATTACTCAAAAGTTTTTCAAAAGCATTAGTCATTTTTCCCATTGCAGAAATTACCACAACAATCTTTTGATTATTATAACTTTTTATAATATCAAGTAAGTTTTTTACGGCACTTGCACTTTTTACCGATGCACCGCCGAATTTTAAAATATCCATAAAAGAGAAGGATTAAATAGAATAGGTAATAAATTAAAAACTAGTTTTGTTATCTATATTACGATTTAAAATACTAATAATTAGGTGTTTTACAATACTTGCTTCTTCCATTTTACTTGTTGCAATAAAAAGAGTTAGCGAAGCCAATGCCTCGTTGCTAATAATTGTTTTGTTATTTTGTTTTATCAGAGCTTTATTTTTATGTAGAAAATAGACAAAACAAGCAGCAGCTATTCTTTTATTTCCATCAACAAATGAATGATTTTTTACAATAAAATAAAGCAAGTTTGCAGCTTTTTCCTCAATTGTAGGATATAATTCTTGCCCCGAAAATGTTTGTCTTATCTGATTTATAGAACTATGGAAGCTGTTATCTTTTGGTTTGGCAAAAATATCGCTCTGATAATCGGAATACATTTCTTCAATAAAATTAATATAGTCTTCGTATATTGGGAAAAAAGTTTTTTGCTCCGTCTCACCTTTTTGGTCTAATTCTTTATGGTCGTAGTCGTCTAATAATTTTAGACCTGTTGCAAAGATGTTTAATATTTCTGTTTCGTTGTTTGTGTTTTTTGCTTCAATTGCACGGCTAAGTATTTGTATACCAGTCTTTAGATGTAAGACTTCCTGTTGTTTTTGTTTCAGTCTTTTTTCATTTATTGCATATCCTTTTACTAGAAAATCTTTTAACCTTTGAGTTGCCCATTGTCTGAATTTTACACCTTGTTTTGATTTTACTCGGTAACCAACTGAAATTATTACATCAAGATTCAGACCTCAAAAATTTCACTAGTCAAACTGGACATTTTAGTTATTTCATATT
>JAOZQN010000229.1 GCA_029932195.1 Bacteroidales bacterium
AACTGCCAAAATCTAAAAGCCAATTGCAAACTGCCAAAATCTAAAAGCCAATTGCAAACTGCCAAAAGCCAAAAGCAAACCTCCCTAGTTTCTGATAATAATTTTTTTAGTTTCGTTTATATTTTCTCCAGTTATGTGGATAAAATACACTCCCGAACCACTATTTCCTAAGTCAATTAATTTAGAATTATATTCCCAAATTTTTATTCCTAAATCGGAATAGACAATTTTCCCGAGCATATCATAAATATTTATATTTATGGTATTAGTTATTTCGGAGTTAAATTCGAGAATAAATTTGCCTGCATTTGGATTAGGATATAAATTCCATGCTATTTCGGAGTTTAATTCTTTTGTTAATGTTGTTCCGTCAATAACTTCTATTTCTATTTCATCGGAATAATCGCCTGTTATACATTCGTTTACTCCCCTTACCGAAATATATGCTGTTCCAATAAAATCGTTGTTCCAATTAACAATGCCAGCAACTGAACTACCTGCTATTGTTCCAGCTTCTTCTGGTAATAATTGCCATTCATAAGAAGTTGCATATTCTGTTCCTTGAGTTAAATATATTGTGTTGTTATTGTCGTTACCTATTGTAATTGAGCCTGTTGGAGTTTCTGGAATGTCCATTTCGTTTCTAACATAGACTGTAATTTGTTTTGTTATAATATTATTTCCATCATCAACTTCAACAATATAAGTTGTTGTTTCGGAAATCCCAAAGATAAGTGCGTTATCATTAGAAGAAGTGTATCCTTCGGGGTTTGAAGTCCAATCGTATGTGTATGAACCTGTTCCGCCAGTAACATTTGAATAAATATTTCGTATTCCTCCCGTGCAACCATACTGTGGAATAGCAACAGGATTAACAGCAAGTTCTGACTCGCCTTCAACTTGTAAAATTACTGGTATTTCGAGTAATGAATTTTCTGCGTCGTTGGTTGATATAGAAATATTTGCTGAATATTGTCCTACTTCTAAATCGTAAGACGAAAAAGTTACATTAACAATTTCAGTATTTCCGGGAGCTACTGTTCCTGTTTGAGCTTCAAAAGATAACCAATTAGTAATATTTACAGTATAATCTTCAACTTCGCCATAAGTTGAAATCCCACAAGGCTGACAACCAATATAATACTGGTTTCTTATTCGCATCGTGGTTTGTCCAGCGAGAACATCATCTGGAATAGTTAAGTCGTAAGTTCCTTGCCCAGAACAAGCATAAGCACAAACGAGTTCTTCGCCTGCATCTTCAAAATCGCCATCTTGATTAAAATCAATCCAAATTGTTAAATCGTCTCCTGAAAAAGGGTCTCCATTTTCTACGGTAATTGGATATGTGTTGCCAGCAGAAACATTTGTTGATAAATTAGTATAATCACCATAATAAGTTTGTCCGCTGTGATTATCAATATCTCCAAAAGCAACTCTACTAATATGCGAAGTACTACCTCCACCAGCTGCCATACAATATTCTTTTTCTCCCGTTTTACTTATCATTACGGAACTAATATTATATTCTAAATTTAACTGTCCGGAATTTGTTATGCTAATTTGTTTAATTGAAGTTTGGTCTTGTGCGAGTGTTTCTGTTAAAAATGAAGGATTTAATGAAATTATTGCAGAACCCCATATTACTTCTGGAGCGAGTGCCCTTGCCGACTCGCCATCGTTGTGCATTGCGGTTACAAAATATTTGTATTCTCCGTAGTCTGGCAGAAAATCAACATGAAAATTATCTGTTGTAGTTCCAATCTCTTCTCCATTTCTATATATTTTGAAATAATTTAATGTTTTTGTTTCTGAAAAATCCCATGTTAAAGACGATTGACCATTTGATTGAGATAGTTCAATTTCAAGATTTTCGGGACGTGCTCGTAAATTGGTTGTAAATGGTGAACAGTAAGATGTTGCTCTACCATCTCTATTATCTGTCCAAACAGGGTAAACATATCCCCCACGTGCTGCAATACCCAGATAATCACCCATATAATCGGCAGATAGTCCTGCTATTGGCGATGGAGTAAAAGCAACATCGCTTATTTTAAAGTCTTCCCAAGTTTCGCCACCATCATAAGAATTAGAAACCCAAGTTTCTGCCATATTTATTTCAGTATTTCTATTATCATAAAAAATACAACTCAACACACCAGTTACAGGGTCGCAAGTTATCCATGGTAGCCACGACTGCATATTGCTTTCAAAAGCTCCCTGATTTACACGAATTGGCTCAGACCATGTATTGCCTTGGTTATCAGATTTTATCATATATACGCTAATATTAGAACCTGCATTTACGCCAGGTTCACCTCTGTTTGTCCATACAATATAAATATTTTCGTTATAAGTTCCACCACTAATATCAACCGCCATAACAGGAAAAGAATTAGCTCTCATATTTGCAATAGTTCCAGAATTTCTGACACCTCTAATATTTTCAATAATTCTTGTGGCATTGTCAAAAGTTTGTCCACCATCAGTTGATTTTGCAAAGCCAAGAGCAGTTTCGTCGGCAGGCCAAGAGTCGTAAATAGTCCAAACGGCATATACTTCTCCGTCATTACCTGTCTGAATATTAACACCTTGATTATGACTTCCCGCATTTACTGCCGAGCTAATATTTATTGGCGATGAATACGATAAGCCATTATCGTTTGAATAAACAAATTCAATATTAGCGTCATTATCACCTTCAATATCTGTCCATGCGTTATATAAATTCCCAACATAAGGACTTGATAACGAATTATCTATCCAAAGGTGGTTTTTGTCGCAAAGCATTCCGTCGTTTTCTACTGCCTGAACACTTGTCCATGTATTTCCATTGTCGGAATATTTTACAGCCTGTCCGTAGTTCAAGTCAATAAAACCAAGAAACAATCTGCCATCAAGATTAATAGCCGACGTAGGGTCTCCATAATTAGGTTCTATTGTTTGAAGTTCTCCGTCCCATTCTTCTCCTAAATTGTTGGAAAAATAATAACTTGTCCCCCAAAGATATTCGGTAGTTAGACCATTCCAACTATTTGAATTGTTGGAATTTATAACAAAAGTGCTGTCGTTTGGGTCGATAAAAACAGAATTTTCGCTTTGTGTATTATTTGTCTCTTCGTTTACCGGCGTATCTGGCGAATCGTCTGTGCGAACACCAAAAGCTCTTATATTGCTACCCTTAATTATTGCTTGCGGTATTTCTACTTTCGGATTGTATGGCACTAATCCTTGTGCTGCCTTTTCTTTCCAATATGTCATATTGTCTATACGAGTATCCACCTGCGTTTCGTTGCTTCTTTCTGGTTTTTGCTGTGCAAATAATTGCATGGAAACAAAAATTATTAGCAAAAAAGTTATTGATATTTTTTTAATTTTCATATTATTTAAGTTTTGAAGTTTTGATAATTTTGAAGTTTTGAAATTGAGAAATTTTGATAATTTCAGTTTCAATGTTTTACAATTTTATAATTACTGTTATTTATTGATATAAAATAAATTCCGGTATTTTGTTCCGATAAATTAATCTGTGTTTTTTGATTTGTTAGTTCTTGCATTAAAATTATTTTGCCTGTAATATCCGTTATTGTAAGAATGTTATTGTCTGATATTTTTTCAAATTGAGTGTTTGTTAGTTCAATAACAAATATTCCGTTCGTAGGATTTGGAAATATAGATATATTACTCATTGTTAAATCATTTAAACCAAGCGATAAGAGTGTAATTGGAATATCAACCGTGCTGTTATCAACTTCAAAAGTTCCAGATATTTCGTGATATTCGTTTTTAGTTATGGTGTAATTATAAGAATTTGGAGCAAGTAAAAAAGTTACATTTCCTGTTTCGTTTGTTTTATCTTCCCATAAATTCTTTGCAAGATTTATTGATATTGTAGCATTTTCAATTGGCTCGTTGCCGTCTGTAACAGTAAAATTAACTGAATATGTATCCTGTGCTTCTACAATAATTCCATAATCTTCTACTTCGCCGTAAATAGAATTATCGCAAGCCGAACCACAATCGTTACCATCAAATTTAACACGGATTCTCATTCTTTTAGTTCCAGGAGTTGCATTTGCAGGTATTGCAATATCCCACGAGCCACCAGCTCCAGAATTTGCTTCGCAAATAACATTTTCTCCTTCATCGTCAAATGAACCGTTTTCGTTCCAGTCTATCCAAACTCCATTATCATCAGCCGAATAGGACGTATTGCAGGTAACAGTCAGATTATAAACATTTCCCTGCAAAACCGTAGTTGTGGTTTCAAAATAATTTTCATAACCATTTTCTCCAAAATTTGAACTGTTATCAATATCTCCAAACAACACATTTGTTATATATTCGTCTTGTCCCGAAGCTCCTGCGTTGCAAACTTCACCATAGGTGTTGCGAACTGTAATTTCGTTACAATTATTTTCAGTATTTAAGTCTTCCGAATGATTAACACAAACATTAATGCTGTAATCTGTTGAAGGCGAACTACAATCTACGGTTGCGTTAAAAGTGTAGAACTCCGTAGTAAGTCCACTAATTGTTCCTGTATATGTTTCTGTAATTGGCTCTTCGCCGTTAAAAGTAAGAATAATAGGAAAATTTGATACTGGAAATTGTGTTAGATTTTCTATTTTTACAGTAATATTTTCGGAGTTGGTTAAATGTCCGGTTTCCGGATTTGTAATTTCGTTATTAGTCAGGTCAATAACTTTTTCGTTGCATACAGCACGGATATTCCAATTATAATCAAGTCCGTGTTCGGAAAGCCTCGACCATTCGTCTTCTGTTTTTATCCATTGTCCGTCGGTGTCCGATGGTCCGTTGTCTGCACCTATTATGTATGCGGGTCCGCCGTTTGGTAAATTTATTTCCAAACTCACCCAAATATCTGTTCCTGTGATTTCCAAAGGACTGTCTAAAATAATATTATTCCAACCATTTATCCAAAAATCTAAATCTTGTTCGTATAAAATAGTTCCTGGTTCTGTTGTTGTTCCTGCATCGTATATTTTTAGTTTAATATAAGAAATAAAGTTTACATCGTCGAGTATAGTTCTTATTTCTGTAATATATTGCCCCGTAACTGACGATAAAATATCAGTTCTATAACGAACTGCACATTCTCTATTCCAAGCATCTTGATGTGCTGTGCCAAGAAAACGAGCATTTTCGTAGTCGTAATGTATAACTGTTGCATCTTTTGATGTAACTGGTGGTGGGAAAACTTTTTCGGCTTTTTTTATGTTTAATATTTGTGCATTTGCAAATACCGTAAAAATTAAAAATGCGAGCGTAGAAAAAACAAATTTTAGTTTCATACAAAATAGATTTAGTTAATAATTTTAAGTTTTAAATTATAATGCAAATTTATATTGTAATAATTAAAAAGTCAAGTCAAGTATTTCAAAATTCGTGAATTTTGAAAAATTTAAGGAAAGATTAATACATATAGAAGTGAATAACAGCAACTTATATTAATGAAAGGATACAATGTTTTTAATTAAAAAAACATGAATTTCTATATTTTATTTTGTTCTTTTATTGATTTCAGATAAAATGAAGGAGTAATTCCGGTAAATTTTTTGAAGGCATTTATAAACGATTGCGAAGAATTAAATCCTACTTGAATAGCTATGGCTTCAATTGTTACTTTGTTCATGTCTGTGGTGGTCATGACACGGCGAGCTTCTTTAATGCGAAATTGGTTGGTAAAAGTATTGAAGTTGCAATTAAATTTTTCGTTAATTGTGCGAGAAATATATTTTGTATTTGTGTCTAATTTGTTTGCTAATATTTTTAAGGTTAGTTTGTTTTGGGTATAAATTTTTTCTTCTTCCATTATACGATTAATTTTTTCTGCAAGAAGTTCTATTTTATTATCCGAAAGTTTCGATTTTGAATATTTTTTCTCTATTATAGTTGTCTCTTCCGTTCTTTTTTCGTTCAAATGTTCAATTATAGCTTCAAGTTCGTGTTTTGATTCCTGTAAATTCTTCTCCGATTCTACAATTTCAATATTTCGTTCTACTAATACTTTATAGGCAACGCCTTTTTTCCGTTTTTGAATAGTTGCAAAAATAAATAAACCGGAACTTAATAAAAAAGCAATAATAAATATTAGCAATAATATAGTCCTATTTTGTTTTTCTTTTTTTAGAATTTCATTTTCATTTTCCTTTTTTTCTGTTTCATATTTTATCTGCATGTTTGCAATTTGTTTATTGCTGTCCTCATTTAAAATAGAATCTTTAACTTGCTTATATTTTGTATGAAAATTATAAGCTTTTTCAAATTCATTATTATTTTTATAAATATCAGAAAAAATTTTGTAACTTTCGGCTTTAATTTCTAAACTAAAAGTATTTTTACCAATCACCAAAGCTTTATTGGCATATTCAATTGCCTTTTTTAAATCCTCAGATTGTAAATACATTGAACTTAAAGCATTGTAAATATTTCCAATAATCAATTTATTGCCCATTTTATCAATTTTATCTAAGGCTTTAAAAAAATATATCTCAGCTTGTGGGAAATTTTCTATTTTATGATAAACTTTACCTATCTGCATTAAAATTATTGCCTTATTCCGAGGAGTGTTTGTGGTGTCGTTTTTTATAATTTCATAAGATTGGATATACATATTTAATGCTCTCTCAAAATCTCCCATTAAATAATATATATCAGCAATATTACTTGAATTAATTGCCAGTTGGAATTTTTCTTCATATTTTTTATTTAGCTCGCAAGCTTTTTCAAAATATTTTAATGCTTGGTTATTATCTTGTTTTGCAAGTAATATAAGACCTATCATATTAAATACTTGCGAATATTCTTGTTCTTGGTTTCCCTTTTCTAATTGTTCTAAAGCCATAAACTCATATTCGAGAGCAGTTGTATAATCGCCTAAATGATAGTAAATTTTGCCAATTTCTCTGTTAATAACCGCTTGCACAGAAATTGCTTTTTTCTTTTTTGCAAATTCTAAAATATCTTTATAATATTCAAGAGCAATAGAATATTCGCTTTTATCAAAATATATTTTCCCTAAATTTAGTTTTATATCAGCCTCTTTTGTGCCTTGGGCTACAAGAAGCAGATTTGTTAAACTATCAATTTGTAACTGATATTTTAATGTGTCTATCCCCGAAGAATAAGTTTTGGAAGAGAATTGTGCAGAGCATAAAGTGCTAAAAGAGATTAATAAAATGATAAATATTGAGCGTATTTTTTTTTGCATGAGTTTTTTACTTTTTAGAGGAGGGAAAAGCCTGTGTTAGTTGATCTTATCCCATATTAGAAGTTGTAGCCGAAGGAAAGAACATTAATTGCCTCAAAATTCGGAAGACCGTAAATTTCCAAAAGAAATTTAACATCATCGAAAATTGATACACAGCAAAATGCTGATGATTAGTGAACCTTCGGATTCGTGAAGCGAACGTTCCAGTGGTGTGAGAGGTGCATCGGCTACTTGATTAAGGCAAATTTAAAATTGCTCATTTACAGTAAGTAAACTCCATTTTTAAAATTTGTATCCGCCTTGATTTTGACAAAAATACACTTGTCGGAGCGGACTCATCTTTTTGTCTCATCATTACTTAATTCTTCTTCTATTTCTTCAATACTTGGTAATTCTGATTTTAATTGATTAGGAATAGCTTTACTAAATTCATATTTTGCAATTCCTATTGGCTGTTTTAATACGTTTAGTAAATATTCGGCTTCAATTTTATCACGTTTTTTACATAAAATTAACCCAATTGTTGGATTGTCAGTTTCTGTTCTTAACGTTTTGTCAATTGCTGAAATGTATAATGCTAATTTACCTGCATGTTCAGCTTCAAATTCACCTGCTTTTAATTCAATTACAACGTAACATTTTAATTTTAAGTGATAAAACAATAAGTCAATAAATCTTTCTTTTTCAGATAATTGCACTTTGTATTGTCTTCCGACAAATGCAAACCCTGCACCTAATTCTAAAAGGAATTTTGTGATATGTTTTGTTAATTGATTTTCAATATTCCGTTCATCTGCATCTTTTTTTATTGTCATTATATCAAATACATATGGGTCTTTTAATGTTTGTTTTGCTAAATCTGACTGAGGTTGTGGAAGTGTAATATCAAAATTTGTTGTTGCGTTTCCTTGTCGAGAATATAAATCTGTTTCAATGTGTATTCTTAAAGCTGCTCTTGACCAACCATTTATAATTGTTTCGTTGATGTAAAATAATGCTTTGTCAATATCCTTTATTTTGGTTATTATCAAAATGTTATGTCCCCACGGAATCTGTCCAACAAGTTGTTGGATTTTTTCGATAGCATCAGTTTTTCTAGGTGAAAAATTTTGTCCAACAGCTTGTTGGATTTTTGTAGCTTGCTCATTATAAAACAAATACCATTTTTTCATATAGAAAAGATTACTTCTTGAAAATCCTTTCATTTCAGGAAATTCTGCTTGTAAATCTTTCCCTAATTGTTCAACAACCGCATCGCCCCAACTTTTAGTTGTTTTTTTTTCTATTATATCCTTACCTAAATTCCAGTAAAAATTAAGCATTTCAGAATTGACAGAAAGTGTAGCCTTAATTTGAAGATGATAAATCTTATTTTTAATTTCTTTTATCCACGAAATATAATCTTCATTTATTGATATTTCATTGTTCATTTTCTAATGTTTTTTATATTATAAATTCTCTATGTGTGAACTAATTTGGTGCTCTATAATCATATCCTGAAATGTTAAGTAGTTATTTATTTTCTGATTATAACGAATTTTGTTGAACCATTTTTTTGATTGCACAGGTCGAATTTTTCGTGAAATATCAAAAACAAATAAAAATTTATAGCTGTAAAGTAACAATTTAGCAATAAAACAATTTAACAATTCTTACTTTATGGATGCACACTAATTAGTTTTCGCTCATTTTGATAAGTCCAAAAAGTGAATAATTTATCATATCATAATAATTAGCATCAACTCCTTCGGATATAAGTGTCTCTCCCTCATTGTCTTCTATTTGTTTTGTGCGGAATATTTTCATTAAAATTAGGTCTGTGTAAGAGCTAATTCGCATGGAACGCCATGCTTCGTCGTAGTCATGATTTTTTTGCATCATTAGTGTTTTTGCTAACTGTATGTATTTATCATACAGCCTTATAGCATCTTCTATCTTCATATCTATTTTATCAGAAAAACCAAGTTCCAATTGAATTAATGAAATTATTGCATAATTTACAATACCAATAAATTCAGATGTAGAACTCTCTTCTACTTTCCTTATTTTTTTTATCTCAAAACTTCTAATACGTTGAGCTTTAATTAATATCTGATCGGTTAAAGAACTTGGACGCAAAATACGCCAAGCAGTTCCGTAGTCTTTTAATTTTTTTTCAAAAATATTTCTACAATTTTTTATAACTTTGTCAAATTGTTTTTCGGTAGCAGTCATGTGTGTTAAATAATGAATAATGAATAATGAATAACTGAAGTTTCGGAGTTGTAATTAGCTGGTTGTGAATATATTACAAAAACGG
>JAOZQN010000230.1:0-6326 GCA_029932195.1 Bacteroidales bacterium
CACTGTAACATAAAACTTTACAATTAGTTTAAATCAGTGTTTTTTGAGGTCTGAATTATATTATTCAGAGGTGTTTTTAAATCATGAATAAGCATGTGAGTAATCTCTTCTTTAAATGTTGATAACTCTTTTATTTTGGATAGGTTGTCTTCTAAGACTATATTTTGATTTTTATATTTTAATTTTTGTTTTTTTAGTTGTATATTTAGTTTTCTATATTTTAAATATAATATCAAAACCAATATAAAGAAAACAGAAGTGAGCAAAAAACTAAGCAAAAAAACATTTCTTGCAAAACGCTCATTATTAATATTTCGGATAAGTTCTGTTTCGCTAATTTTTTGCTGAAAGAAAATACTATCTAATTCTTTTTTATGTAAGTATTGATTTTCTAAGCTTGTTACTCTTATAATATTTTTCTTGTTTAAAATACTGTCTGAAAGTTGTTTGAAAATAATATAATGATTGTATGCTAATTTATAATTATTTGTTTTGGAATATAAATGAGATAATTCCTTATTAATGTCTCGTAGCTCTTCTGTTAGTCCTAATTTATTCGCAAGGTTTAGACTTTTATTTAAAAAATCTAGTGCATCTTTATGTTGATTATTTGCAATATGAGTTTTTCCTATATATAAATAAGTAATACATTGTCCTTGCTCATCGCCCATTTTTATTTTTGTTTCTAATGAATAATTAAAAAACATTAATGCTTCATCTAATTTTTTTGTCCTAAAATAACAAAGACCAACATTATTTAAACACATTGAAATTCCTCTTCTATCCTTTAATTGTTCTTTTATTTTTAACGATTTTTTAAAGTATGTAACAGCAGTATCATAATCATTCATACTATAATGTATTAGTCCTAAATTGTTATATGCAGAAGAAATACTTTTATTGTCTGGAATCTCTTCTGAAATTTTGAGGGATAAATTATAATATTTTATTGCTTCCTTAAAATTGTTTTGTTTCCAATGAATTAAACCAATATTGTTTAATGCTTTTGATTCTTTTTTCTTATCACCCATCTCTTCACTAATTTCTAATGATTGTAGATAATAATCTAATGCTTCGGGATATAGACTCTGTTTCATGTATATGAGACCTATATTATTCAAATTCATACATGTTTGCTTTTTATTATTTCGCTTTTTATTTATTTTTAGTGCTTTTTGCAAATAACTTATTGCAGTTGGATAGTTTCCTAATTTTCTATACAGATTTCCAATGTTATTATAACATCGTGATATTTCGTTTGAGTCGTTTATTATTTCGTTTAATTTAACAGCAGAGTTATAAAAATATAATGCACTGTCAAATTCTGACTTGTATGAAAAACAGATTCCTTTAATTCTTAATGCTTTTGCCTTTCCTGATTTAAAATTTATTGAATCGGATAATTTTAGAGACCTATTAATATATTTTTTAGACAGTTCAACATCTTTTCTGTAATTTTTATAGGCAAAATCATTTAGAAAAAGTATTTTACTTGTATCCTGTTCAATATTAGATAAAAGTATTTCTATATTTTCAGTTTCAGTATTTTGGCTAAAAACGGAAGTTGTAGAAAGAAAAATTGATATAATTATAACATTAATTCTCTTCATTAATTTTTTTATTTTAAGTAGATAGTTAAAAGTAATTTGTTACTAACAACAACGATTTTTTTTTTAATGTGCTAATTATCAATAGAAGGCTAACTGAAAACTTATGTGTTAAATTAAGCAATTATTAAATTCTTGTTTACAGCTTTATGTTTCTAAGTAGCCATGCAAAAGTTTTTACGTGTCTTTATTGATGCACAATGTTGATTGTATATGTATAGTTTTATCATTGAATAATTGCATTGTTATTGTGCAAATATAATATTTTTTCTTATTTACACATGAAAAGGAAGAAAAAGCTACCTATAAGTTGGATATTGTTAAATTTCTATCGTGGCACATTTCACACTTACCACTGTGTCATGGACATTTGAGGCTACCAACGTAAAGTTGGACAAATTTTTTTACTCAACTCTTGCCAACGTGCCAGAGGCACTTGGCAACGTGTTGCCTTGATTACCAGAGCTGTCCAACCTTATGCGGGTAGCCACATTTGACAACCTGTGGTTTCGTTAATTGTCTAATTTTATGTAGGTAGTCCAGCTTTATACCGAAAGTAAAAAGGCAACTAAGTTATCGGAAGAAGGTAGATTTATTTTTTTGCGGAGCCTATTTCGGGAGGTTTTTACACTGTCGGGGGTAATAAATATTATTGAAGCAATTTCTTTTGTGCTAAGATTTAGTCTTAATAAAATAGATAGTTTTAGCTCGGCTGGAGTTAGAGTAGGAAATTTTGCTACAAGGTTTTTAGTGAAATTAGGGTGAACTTTTTGAAAATAATTTTTAAAATGTTCCCATGATTCTCCTTTTACTTTAAAAGAAATATCTTTGTTCACATTTCTCAATTCTCTTGAGAGTTTTTTATTGTTAGAACAAAATTTTTGTTCTATACTTTTAATCTTTTCAATTGTTTTGATGTTAAACTCATTATTTTGTAAAATATTAATTGCCGTAGAAGCAAGTTCTCTATTCTTCAAATTCACAATTTGTTTGTAATAATCCGAAAGTATTAACATTGATTTTATTCTTGCTTTTAGTTCTATTTTGTCTATTGGTTTGCGAATATAATCAATTGCACCTGCGGCTAAAGCGGTTTCTAAATTTTTGGAACTTGTCATAATTCCTGTGAGCATTATTACAGGAATATTTTTTGTTTGTTCATTATCTTTCAGTTTTTTTATAGTCTCTATTCCAGAAAGTCCAGGCATTTCCCAGTCAGTAATAATAAGTTGTGGTTGATGTTTTTCGGCAGCAACAATTCCTTTTGTCCCATTTATCGCATAAAAGAAAACATAATTGGGATTTTCTACCTCCAAGTAGTCTATAATAATATTTATAGTGCTTATGTCATCGTCTATTACTAATATTTTTTGAGACTTCATTTGTTTTTGTTATAAGTTGTTAGTCTGTTTTTTAATGCTTTGCCTAACATTAAATTTTTAACTTGACATATTAAGTCGTCATACAAAAGTTTCTTAATAATTATTTTTGATTAATTAGTGTGCGTCCATAAAGTCAGGATTTTTTCAATATTCTGTTTTTTGACTTATGGATACACACTAACTAATTAATTTTCAGGTGTCCACCAATCGTAAATCGTAAATTTAAAATTGTCAATCTACTTTTTTATCAGATTAATTAAATTACTGTAATACTCATCGTTGCAAGCATAAACAGAATTTTTGAGAGCTTCTCTCCATTCCTTATTCCCTAAATTTTCAGCCTCAATTATTTTAAATATTTTTCGGAAAGTTGTTATTTCGCTAATATCTATTTTCTCTAATTGCGGTAAAAATTCTAATAATATTTTTTTTTCTTTTGGTAGAAGTTCTATCTTTATATTTTCTATTATTTCTTTTGGTATTTTGGATTCACTGCTAATACCTGGGAGTGTAAACCAGACCGTTGTTCCTTTTTCTTTATCTGATTCTATTCCAATTTTGCCACCGTGTTTTTCTACGGCAATTTTACAAAAAGTTAGCCCCAAACCTGTAGAATATTTTATTTTTGTTCCAGTTTGCTGATATTTTTCAAAAATATTTGATAATTCTTTTTCTTCAATACCCTTTCCATTATCTGTTATTTTTATTTTTGTAAACGAATTATTTATTTTTTCGCAACTAATATTTATTTGTCCGTTGTTAGGAGTATATTTTAGTGCATTTAAAAATAAGTTACTCAATATTCGTTCGGTTAGATCTTCGTCTGCTTTCACAAAATTTTCGTAGGCAGTTTGATTTACAACAGTTATAATTTTTTGTTTTATCGTATAGTTTTGCAATGAAATAATTTTCTTACAAATTTTAGAAATTGATATTTTCTTCGGATAAGTTATAAGTTCTGCTTCTTCATATTTTTTAACATCTAAAATATTCATAACAAGATTAAATATCTGATATTCAGAGCTTTTTCTTATCTCTTCTTTTTCTTGTAGCGAAATACTTTCGGGAATATTCAATAAAACATTCAGTGGGTTTTTTAGGTCGTGAACCAGCATTTGAGTAATTTCGTCTTTAAAATCGGATAGTTCTGTTATTTGCTCCAAGCTATTTTTAAGTTCTTCGGATTGCATTTCTATCTCTTCTTTTTGATTTAAAATTTCAGCATTTCTTAAACTCAACTTTTTTCTATTAATAAGAATTATAAAAAACAATATTAATGCCAAAATAGCCAGCAATGAAACCGTAATAATTACAATGTTTTTTATTTTTATTGATAATTCTTTGGATAATGCTTCTTGTTTTAGTGTTTGATTTTCATGCTCTTTTTTTTCTGTTTTATGTAATATTTTAAGATTTTCTATTTCGTTAATTTTGGTTTCATTATTTATGCTATCAGTTAAATTATTATACTCTTGCTCAGTTAAGTATGCTTTATGTAAGTCTCCTGTCGCAAAGTAAACTTCTGATAAGTATCCTAGTATTTCTTGCGTTATTGTGAGCATTTTTAGTTCTGTGCATAATTTGTAAGCCTCTTCCAAGAGTAATTTTGCTTCATTAAACAAGCCTAATTTATACAAATCGTATCCTGTATTAGCTTGTTGTATTGCAATACTTTTTTTTACATTATATTTTTTTGCAGTATCCAAAGATGCTTTGTGATAGGATAAGGCTGTTTTAAAATCATCTTTGTTTTGATAAATATTACCAATGTTTCCCAAAATACTCGCTATTGTTTCAGGATTGCCATATTTTTCAGATAAAACAATTGCTTGTTCATAAATTATTAATGCACTATCTAACTTTCCCCATGTTTTATATAACATGCCGAGTGCATTTAAAAAACTTGTTTTTTTTCCAAGTTCATTTAATCTATCACTCATTTCAATTGACTTATCGTAATATATTTTACTTTCAGCATAACTTTGAGTCTCAAAATGAATTGAAGCCAATAAGTAGTAAGACATTATTAATAGCGAAGAGTCTTGCAATTCCTCCAACGATTTATTTGCCATAAATATATATTTTGTAGCGTTGTCCCAACTATTTATATTCAAATAAACAGTGCCAATATTTTGCCATATTCTAATTTTAGACGACAAATCATTTTCAGAAATATAATTATTTTCATATTTAAAATATTCTAATGCCAGAGCATATTCACTCAATCCATTGTAAACAATTGCCTTATATTGATAAACTCTTGCAATAAGCGATGAGTCTGTAATATTAGGAATTTGTGTTTCTGCAATGTCGAGATAATATAATGCACTATCAAATTTTGAGATGCCCCATAAATTTATTCCTTTTGTGTTTAATGCGTAAATATAATTATTGGGGTCTTTTTTTATATTCTTTCTTTCTAAAATTTTATTGATATATAAAAATGCTGAATCCACCTTTTTAAAATTATAGGCAGAAATTAATTCTTTTAACACTTCTACTTCTTCGTTTGGTTTTGCATTTTTCAACACAACTTTCAAACTATCAGTGTTTTTGGCAAACAGATTTACTTGTCCAAAAAGTAAAATAATAAGAATAATAACATTATATTTTTTCATAACTTTTTTTAAAGATTAAAAACTTAACATTAAAGATTTTTTCGGCTACTGATGTAAAGTTGGACAAGGCTGATTTACAAAGTGGTGGAAATGTCCGAAGTCTTTAACCTGCATTATTCATAAACTTATTTCAAAACCGTTAAAACGGTTTGTTTTTAGCTGTTTATATTAGCCCACGACTTAAGTCGTGGATTGAAATTATAACATTGATTATAACCGTTTTAACGGTTTTTATGAATAATGCAGGTTAAGACTTCGGAACTTTAATACCTCGAAATTGTTTAACCTTACGTGGGTAGTCATTTCGTTCTAACTAAGTAGTCATACAAAAGTTTCTTAACAATTATTTTTGATTAATTAATTTATTTTCAAGTGTCCACCAATCGTAAATCGTAAATCGTAAATCGTAAATCGTAAATTTACTGATTATAACGTATTTTGTTGAAATTACAAATCGCTGACTATTAGCTATTTTGCTTCCTAATACCTATTTGTTCAATTAATAGGAACGCAGATAACACGGATTGAACGGATTTTTCACGGATTTTTTCCCTTTATATTTTATATAATTCATTATAAATAAAGTTATTACAATTTCAACAAAATCTGTTATAATCAGTAAATTAAAATTGTCAATCTAGGTGTCCACCAATCGTAATTCGTAAATCGTAATTCGTAAATCGTAATTCGTAAATCGTAATTCGTAAATCGTAATTCGT
>JAOZQN010000230.1:6426-9515 GCA_029932195.1 Bacteroidales bacterium
AAATCTACTTATTCCAAAATTTCCACAATTGGTTCACCCGTGTTCATGCTTGCTTGATTAATATTTAGAAAAAATGAAATTGTTGTGGCAATATCTGTAGGATTTATTTTTCGGTAAATATTTTTTTGCGGAATTTTCCAGCCATACCAAATTAGCGGAACATGAGTATTTTCGCTGTAAGCAGAGCTACGTGCAGATAGTGATTGTTGTCGGTTTTTTTCGGGTTTTATTGCCCAACCAGGTGATAGATTTATAAAAATATCACCAGAGCGTTTTTGATTGTAGCTATTTTTTGCTTTTGCCATAATGCCATCTTCCCCAGTAGTTTGCAAGCTAGATACAGCAACAACATTGCTCAAACCAGTAAATTGCACAAAAAAATTAGCCACTGTGTTCTGAAAATCATTCAACGAATATTTAGAGTCTTCAATTAATTCTCTGTTCAAATATATTTGTCCATCGTAGTAAGTTTCTATCCAGTCTTCGTTGCCGTATAATATTCGTAGATAGCTACTTAAAACAACCATTGAGCTTGCAATATCAAAATAATTACTTTTCATTTTCATACCTTCAAGCATTTCTGGAATATCGCTTGCACCTCTGTCGGCAGTAAGATAAATTAACACATTTTCTTTGCCCAAAATATCTTCTAATGACGTGATTAAGTGTGCAATATCTTTATCTAATCTTAAATAAGCATCTTCCACTTCTACGGAACGAATGCCAAAAATGTCGCTAATATATCCGCAAGAAGAAAAGCTAATCGACAAAAAATCAGTGTATTGGTCTTTGCCAAGATTTTCTTTTATAAGTGCAAAAAGTGCAAAATCTTTTACGTAGGTGTTGCCAAAAGGTGTTTGTTTTAAAATGGAGTAATCACCTCTATTTTGCTTTAACAGAGATAGTTCGTAGGGAAAAGTTTGTTGTCCCGAAAATCCTTTTTCGTAAGAATAATTATCATGAATACTTGCTCTGTAATCGCTCATTGGTAAAAAAGTATCCCATTTTCTGCGAAGATACACATCTGGAAATTTTTTATCGTTAAAATCTTTCACCCATTTTTTTTGCATTTCTCTGTAATAACTGCTTGTTATCCAGTTGCCTGTTTCTTCATCAAACCAGTAAGACTCATTTGCAAGTAATCCTCCTGACAAAATTGCACCATAATCCTTCATAGAAATAGTAATAACCTTTGACATCTTAAAATTTGAAATTTTAAGCTCGTCGCTCCAAGTTGGCGAAACGAGATGTTCTGGCGACTTGCCCACAGCTTCACTATTTGTGCCAACAAGTTTTTCTCGGTCTGAATCTACGCAATATTGGCTTGCATTTTTTAGTCGCAAATACCAATAATCTGCAATTATCCCATGATTAGAAGGCGTTGTGCCAGTGGCGATTGTGGCATAAGCAGATGAGGAATGATTTAATAAATAATTATAATTTGTGTTTTTACAAAATGCTCCTTCATTTACTAATTTTTTGAATCCATTTTCGCTAAATTTGTCCCAGTATCTATAAATATAGTCGTATCGCATTTGGTCTATCACAATTCCTACAACAATTTTGGGTTTATCTGGAGTTTGCTCTTCTTGTGAAAATACTGATAATGTGAGTGATAATAAAATTACAACTATTAAAGTTTTTTTCATGTTTTGTAAATAAATGTTTAGTTTTTAGTGTTTAATTTTTAGCTAACTTCTGCCTAATGTGTTAAAAATAAGAACTTGGGAACGTCTAAAATAGAAAGAGCTTTTTTGATGAAATGTTAAATTTACAACATGTTATCCTCTGTTTAACATATAGTTAAAAAGACTAAGTATAGATGTAACTTGCTGAAAATGAAAACTTTACAGGTTTGTGTATGTGGGATTTCACAACACGCAATTCAAAATCGCTTTGCGAAACTTTAAACTTGATATTCTTCAACTCTTCACTCATTTAAAAATATTCCCAACCATAATGAAACATGTTGAAACTTACGTCTTTATCTATTTTTTGAAATTTTGCATAGGCTTCACTAACATCTTTTTTTATTTGTTCTTCTGAATTTAAAACTGCCCAACTATTGATAACTGCTTCTATCACATAAGCTTCTGGTGCAAAAAAATCGGTGGTAACAACCAACGGATACGAATTTGCATAATTCAAATAATCAACATAAATATGTGTTAAACAGCCCAACATTACGGCATCTTTTTGCTTATTGTCTGTATTTTTGATATACTCTATTTGTGTGTCTAAAAAGCCATTGTGTCCATTAAAACCAATCAAATCTGCATTTGAATAAATTGGAATAGTATCATTTTCAAGTTCTAATGTATCCGAAATATTGCCAGCCAAAGAAGACAAAAAATCAAACATACACGAATACATTTCTCTACCAGAATAAGCATCTGCAACAAAATATACTTTTGTATTATTTTTAAATGTCTTCATAAACACAACTCGCTCTAAAAGAGGCATGTCGTAGGTTTTATGTTCGTAAATTAATTTCCAGTCTCGGAGTTTTTTGAACCTGTATTTTATTCCATAACCTGCTCCCCAATATAAATTTGCACTAAGATTTTCTCCATCAGCAATTGCTTTTGTTGCATCTCCAAACCACAGAGGAACAAATAGATGAACAACCAATGGCTCATCTTGTTCTATTTTCCGCAAAAGATTTTTAGAAATTTCAGTTCGTTTAAAAGGGATTATTTGTGGACTTGGAGGATAAATTGCGTTCATGTGCATTATATCCATTTTTTCTATATGCTTTTGTGTTATAGGTTGTTCTGTGTTTGTTTTTTCAGTATCACAAGAAAATAATAGTTGCAATAATAATAGTAAAAGAAATTTATTTTTCATATATAAAATCAAAAATTATTTTAAATTATCGTTATTTTTGTATTTTTGTAAAATTCCAAAAGTAAATTTTTTCTTTAAATTTGCAAAATAAGTAGTTAGTTAAAAGTTATAAAGTTAAAAGTTAAAAGTAGTTGATAACAATTGAACTTTTAACTTTACAAACTTTTAACTTTATAAACTCTCAACTGGGTGTAATTCTATTTTGTACATTATTATAAAAATGCCGTTAGGCATGTCATTTA
>JAOZQN010000231.1 GCA_029932195.1 Bacteroidales bacterium
TTATTGATAAAGAAATATCTAAAAAATTAACCTGACGGCTATGGCGTGGACGCTTGCCGCATAGTTGATTATGCGTAAAGCGTCCACGCTTTACACGAATTTCATTGTCCAACTTTACGTGGGTAGCCAGGATTTAAGTATAAAGCAAAATGCGATTTTTAGTGAATAAAGGCATTGTAATTGTCTAACAACCAAATGATTCTGTAAAAATACCGAACTATTGAATAAACTAATAAACGACTAAACTAATAAACCAATAAACTAATTAATCAAACATGAAAAAAATATTTTTTATCACTTTGTTAGCAATAATTTCTATTGCAACAAGCTACGGACAAGAAAGCATTACAGTTAAAGGTCAGGTTATTGATAATTCTTATACAAAAATATATTTAGATAATATATTGGCAGAAAAAGAAGTAGCACAAACAACTATTGACGATGATGGTTTTTACGAATTAAAAGCAGAAATAGATGAGGCAGATTATTTTAAACTACGAGTGGATAATGAAACTTATATTTTATTAGTAATTGAACCAGGCGAAAATGTTAATGTAGAATTTAATATTGACACACCAGAAGATTCTAAAATAACTGGCTCTGTAGGTTCAATTCTTTATCAAAAAACAAATAAGGATATTGTATCAATAGATGAACGAATTGCGAAAGAAAAAAACGACTATTATGTAAAAATGATTGAGAAGAATCCAACTTCTATCGCTTGTGTAATTTACTCTGATGAGTTGGATATGGCAGAATATATTGAAACACACCAAAAACTTGCTGAAGGTCTTCGTGATATTGACTTAGAATATGTTCAAAACTATGTGGAAAAAGTAGATGCTTATGCAAAAACAGGAATTGGAGCTGTAGCACAAGAAATTAATCAGCCAACTCCTGATGGTGATTTTGTAAAGCTGTCATCTTTTAGGGGTGAGTATGTGCTTGTGGATTTTTGGGCTGCATGGTGTGGACCTTGTAGAAGAGAAAGTCCTACACTTGTTTCGGCTTACAATAAATATAATAAAGATGGATTTACAATTTACAGCATCTCGTTAGACGAATCAAAATCTGACTGGACTGCTGCAATAAAAAAAGACAAAATGGGTGCATGGACACACGTTAGCGATCTAAAAGGTTGGAGTTGTGAACCTGCAGGAAAATATGGTGTTAGCTCTATTCCTGCTAATTTTTTATTAGATAAAGAAGGTAAAATAATTGCAAAAGACCTTAGAGGTGCTGCATTAGAAGCCAAATTAAAAGAAATTTTTAAACACTAAATTTAAAATTATATTAAATAAAAAATGAAGAATAAAAATTGGTTAATGCCAATGGGAGTTCTTCATTTTTTCCTTAACAATAAAAAAATCATGAAAAAAACAATAATTATACTATTATCTCTAACTATTATTTTTAGTAGTTTTATAAGCCCAAAAGTTTTAATAGATAAAATAGAGGGGGATTTATTTTCAAAAATATTTGAAATAGCCAAAAATTGGTATGAAGTAGAAAAACTTTATGAAGATAATTATGAGGAAATGGGGTCGTGGCTCCCAGATGTAGGAGTTCGAAGTAAGTATTATTATTTAAAAACAGACTTGAGCATAAATACTTTGAAGACCATAACAGGTGAAGCTGTTTTTGTTAGTGGTCCTCACAAAAAGGAAATGGAGTTTTTTTCAGAAACTGAATTTGGACATTACAATCCTAAATTTATAAAAATAGTAAGCAAGGTTTTCACAAAGTTATCAAAAAATAAAGAATTTATTTCTATTTCGCAAGAAATTTATGATAATGATTTTAAAAATTTGATTAGAATTTATTATCTTGCATACAAACATTTAAAAGAAAATAAAACTCAAAGGAAAGAAATAACAACAAAATATTTGAGCTTAATTGAAACTCAAGAAGACTCTCCAAGTTATTATTTACAAGAGGTGTTTAGAGATTTTGCCGAAAACCACGAAGAGGCAGGATACGATGTTTACGAAGGATTTACAGCACCTGGTTTCTGGATTAGAAGAGGTATTGATAATACCGATAAAGATTTTTACAAATTACTTGTTAAAGTATTAAAAACTTATGATAAAGACTTTTTGAAAAACAATTAGCAACAGCCAAAAACAATTATGAAATTATAAGACTAAGATTTTGTGTTTCTGTGATAATTTACACAAAAAAGGTTACGTTTTAATTTGGAATTATCAAAAAAAAGAGTAACTTTGTAACCCACATGACTCACAATGATTTGAGAGTTAGGTGTAGATTGATAAATACAAAAGAAAAATACAAATGGAATTACTATCAGCTATTGATATATTGTTTGGTTGGGTAGATTTAGGAATACTTCTATTAGTTGTTATTATAAATATATTAATCTGGAAAAATAAAATAAAAACTAATTCTTGGTTTTATATCTTGACGGTTATTTGTTTTGTATTTGTTTTACCATTTCTATCTGCAACTGCTGAATTAAAAATGTATGATAGAGGAATAGGAGGATTAAAACCCGATGCACATGAACTTTTGTATGTGTATTTGAGGTTTCCTACTTATTGGATAATTGGAGTGATTGAAATAATATCTTTATTAATAATGAAAAAGAATAAATCTACACCTAACAATGTTTGGTTACCCGTTTAACATTGGACAAATAAACTCGTGTAAAGCGTGGACGCTTTACGCATAATCAACTATGCGGCAAGCGTCCACGCTTGCCACGACAAATCGTTGAAAATCAATTTAGTCCAACCTTACGTGGGTAGCCCAATGTTTAAAATTGCATACCCTTTGGAATATCTAACTTAAGTTTATTGTGGAGTATACGAGTTGCAAAATTCATACAAAACCATTTTTTTTGCGATATAAATAACCTTAATAGTTTTAACCCGTAGTCAATTATTTTTTTTTGTAATTTTTATTTATCAAATTTGCGAGCAAGCACAAAAAAATAATCCGACAGCCGATTCAAGTATTGAACAATATTATTATCAATTTCTTCATTCTCCTGCAAGCCAACAACAAGTCTTTCGCAACGCCGACAAACAGTCCTACAAACATGTGTTAGTCCAATAATTTTACTTCCTCCTGGAATAATAAATTTTGTAAGTTTTGGTAAGTTTTCATTCATCGCATCAATTTCTTGCTCCAACAATTTAATATCTGATATTTTAATATTATCAAGTTTCAAGTTCCATTTATTTTCGTCCAAAGCTAACAGAGAAGCCATTGAAAATAGCACTTTTTGAACCTCAAATAAAACAGCTTTTGAATTTTCGTCCATTTTGTAGGCACGTAAATATCCAATAAAAGAACTTAATTCGTCCACCGAGCCGTAAGCCTCAATTCGTGCATGGTTTTTAGAAACTCGGTTTCCACTCAACAAAGAAGTTTTACCTTTATCGCCACTTTTTGTGTAAATTTTCATAGATTTAAAGTTTTAAAAAAGCTCCTAGTCCCTAAAGGGATTTTTAATAGACTTTGAAAAATCCCCTTGGAGACTTAGTGGCTTTTTCATTTCGGAAATTTTGTCATGCCAACTGACATAATGAAATGACAAAAATATAAAAAATATGTCAAAATAACCACTTTTTTTCATGGCATAAAGATTGATAATTTAGAGTTGTGCACAAATTTATCAAAGTCCAAATATATTTAAATCTAAACAAGACATTTCATAATGTCTGTGTTCTCTGACAAAAACAATAAAACTTTTAAACTATGAATAATGAAATTTGAATGAGACGAGACCAAAAACTCTAACAACATTAAAAAACATCATATTGATTTTGACGAATCTTCTGAAATATTTAAAGATAAAAACCGCATTAAGATTCTTGATAATAGAAAAAATTATGGTGAAGAACGCTGGCGAACAATAGGACAAGTATCTGAATTTATTTATACTGTTATTTATACAATACGTAGTGGCGTAATTCGCATAATTTCAGCACGAAGAGCGAATAAGAAAGAACGAAATTTGTATAATAATCATAAAATATAATTAATAATGAATAAAATATATTGGAAAGATTTATTAAATCTTATAAAAAAAGGTGAAAAAATAGAACAAGTAGAAATAGATTTTAACAACGAAATGATTGATTGGAAAATTGTTAGAATTTTATCCAAAAGTGGATATAAAGTGCCTCAAAATTTAATTGACTATGACGATGAAAATATTGATTATTCAGACATTCCACCTATTACAGATGAAATGATAGAACAGGTTGAAAATGATACAACTTTTGTGGTAAATGTGGACAAGGAAATTGCAACTTGGTTACGTTCTACAAAAATAGATATTAATAGTATGCTTAATCAGTGGTTACATACAGTTCACGACAATTTAGGGCAAACAACAAAAACTTTATATCAATAAAATATTTTATAAATAAATCAATATATTTTACTTTCAGGCGAAAGCCAAGAGAACTAAAAATTAAATAAAAAAGCAAATAAAATTGAACAGCGTAAAAAAGGAATTTAGAAAGATATTAAAATAAGAATTTATGGAATATAAAACACATACAGAAATTGCAAAATTATATTGTAAAATTACAAATTCTAATCCATACAGAAAAAAGATAATAATTGAAAGCACCATGCAACCAGATTATGACAAAAAATATATTAATAAAGTTTTGTCAGAATTATTTACAAATAATAAAAGTTTAGAAAATCTTGCAAATCAATATAATACAGAAGTAGAGCCTTATATTCATGACCATAAAAATATGCCTTATGCGTGTATATTTTTTGCGAGACTATCAAAAGAATTAATTAAGACAAATGTAAAACTGTCTTGCCAATCTTTATCTTGGGCAATTCATTATTTTGTTGATTGTGCCACACCAATACATGAACGCTCGCTTAGAGGAATTTATGACTACATAACAGGACGACACGAAAAATACGAAAATTATATTGATATGTATTTTACAAAACAGTTCTCACAAATTTGCGAACAAGGAATTGAAGTAGGTTTTAAAAATGAACATAAATTTACATTAACAAGTGCCAAAAATATGGCAAAAAATGCGTCAAGTTTTTATGATGATATTACTAAATCATTGAACAACAACAATTATGTGAAATTAAATAAGACAACAAAAAGTGTATTTGATAATTTAGGGCTAAATTTTGCGAGATTTATTAATACTTTTTCGTGAGAAATATTACAATTAAAAAATAAAAACGTTAAATATATTTTTATAATAAAAATATATTTTTACTTTTGTATTCAATAAATTTTAAAACTTTATACAATAAAAAACAAAATGAAAAAATAATTCAAAATATTTAAAATAAAAAGCGTTTAGCTTATTTTCTTGTCTTAGAAATCTACTAAATTTTAAAGGACACAAGAAATAAGAGGGATGCTCACGCTATTAAGCGTGGGCTGTTCTTATTTGTGTCCATGGTTTTTAGTAGAACCTCTAAGACAGATAGAGTTACAGTTCCCACGCTTTTCTTGTATCTAAATTTTAACAGTTTTTTTGGGGGGAGTTGAGAAGAAACGAACAAATACATATTTTTTCATGAAAAAAATAGGATTACGTAGAAATTCAGTATTATTAGGTGTGTTATTTTCAATTGTAGTTTTTTTAAGTTCTTGTGCCATAACAAAGACACCAGTTGGAGAATATACTTCCCAAACAGGACAGGTATATGAATATGCAAGAGGCAAACAGGTTTATGTTTTGGGATTTCCAGCAGGACAGACTTCTGTAGCAACGCCCAAAGACGGTAATTGTGAAGTTATAACAATGCAGACTTTTGCAGACGGATTGATTGGAGGTTTAACAGGTGGTTTAGTAACAACATACACTATAAAGGTAAATGCAAAAAAATAGAATTTTTATTTCTGTCTTAAATTAACAAGGATTAAAGAAGAATTTATAGGTAGAAGTGAAGTATCCCGAAAAATAGGACAGTTGAAAATAAAATTATAAAAATAAAGGCTTCATTGTAAAATGAAGCCTTTATTTTTTGCACAAAACGGCAATTTTGTCATGCCAACTGACATAATGAAACGACAAAAATATGAAAAATATGTCAAAATAACCACTTTTTTTCATGGCATAAAGATTGATAATTTAAAGTTGTGCACAAATAATCTAAATCAATTGACTCCAGAGCTAAAAGGCTGAATCTTAAACTGAATTTAAAATGGAATTAAATTATATATATAACCTCGTAGGAAAAATAGAATATGTTGTAGTCCCTTATGATATATGGAATAAAGTTAGTGATTATGCAAAAAAAATAGACATTCCTATTTTAAAAGAAGAGGAACAAAAATTTAATCCTGCTGAATTTAGAGGCATGCTTTCGCATTATAATTTTAACACAGAACAAGAACTCAAAAAAATAAAAGACCAATGGAATCAAAATATTTAATTGATACAAATATTATAATTTACTACCTCCGAAATGAAATTCCTGAAAATGAAATAAAAAAAATTGAAAGTATTTTTGAAACCTCTTTCAATATTTCTACAATTACAAAAATAGAAGTTTTGGGCTGGCTCAAAATAACAGAGAAAGATAAAGAACAAATTAATTTTTTCTTAAATAATGCTAAAGTATTCTATATAAATAAATCTGTAGAAAAAAAAGTAATAGAAATTAAGCAAAAACACAAAATAAAAACACCAGATGCAATAATTGGAGCAACAGCATTAAAAAATAAATTTACAATTGTAACAAGAAATGAAAAAGATTTTAATAAAATAGATAAGATTAAAATTTACAATCCATTCAAATAAATTTAAAAATCAAATAAACACACATAAAAATCATGGCAAAAATTATCGGAATAGACTTAGGAACAACTAATTCCTGCGTTTCAGTAATGGAAGGAAAAGAACCAGTTGTAATTCCAAATTCAGAAGGAAAAAGAACAACACCTTCAATAGTAGCGTTTCTTGCAGATGGCGAGAGAAAAATTGGAGACCCTGCAAAACGTCAGGCAATTACAAATCCGGAAAAAACGATTTATTCTATAAAACGTTTTATGGGAGAAACCTACGACAGTGTTCTAAAAGAAGTAGAAAGAGTAACTTACAAAGTAGTGAGAGGCGACAACAACACTCCACGTGTATTAATTGACGATAGAAAATATACTCCGCAAGAAATTTCGGCAATGGTTCTTCAAAAAATGAAGAAAACAGCAGAAGAATATCTTGGACAAGAAGTTACAGAAGCAGTTGTTACTGTGCCTGCATATTTTAGCGATTCTCAACGTCAGGCAACAAAAGAAGCCGGTGAAATTGCTGGACTAAAAGTTAGAAGAATTATCAACGAGCCTACTGCTGCTGCTCTTGCTTACGGACTTGACAAAAAAAATCTGGACGTAAAAATTGCAGTTTTTGACCTCGGTGGAGGAACTTTTGATATTTCTATTCTCGAACTTGGCGATGGTATTTTTGAAGTAAAATCTACAAACGGAGACACTCATCTTGGTGGAGACGATTTTGATGATGTTCTTATCAATTGGCTTGCAGAAGAGTTTAAAAATGAGCATAATATTGATTTGAGGAAAGACCCAATGGCAAAGCAAAGACTTAAAGAGGCTTCCGAAAAAGCGAAAATTGAACTTTCAAGTTCTACAAGCACCGAAATTAATTTACCTTATATAATGCCAGTAGATGGTATTCCAAAACATCTTGTTCGCAAACTAACTCGTGCCAAATTTGAGCAACTTGCCGACAAACTTATTCAAGCAACTATTGAGCCTTGCAAACGTGCTATGGCTGATGCCAAAATGACAAACGCCGATATTGATGAGATTATTCTTGTTGGTGGTTCTACACGTATCCCTGCTATTCAGGAGATTGTAGAAAAATTCTTTGATAAAAAACCTTCTAAAAATGTAAATCCAGATGAGGTTGTAGCAGTTGGTGCAGCAATTCAAGGTGGTGTTTTGAGTGGAGATGTAACTGATGTTCTGTTACTTGACGTAACTCCTCTTTCTTTTGGTATTGAAACAATGGGTGGTGTAATGACCAAACTTATTGAGTCTAATACAACCATTCCTACTAAAAAAACTGAAACTTTTACTACGGCAGTAGCAAATCAGCCATCAGTAGAAATTCATATCTTGCAAGGCGAAAGAGCTATGGCAAGAGATAACAAATCTATTGGTAAATTCCATTTAGACGGAATTCCACCAGCTCCACGTGGAGTGCCACAAGTAGAAGTTACTCTGGATATTGATGCAAATGGTATTTTAAATGTTACTGCAAAAGACAAAGGAACTGGTAAAGAGCAAACTATTAGAATTGAGGCTTCATCGGGACTTAGCGACGCAGAAATTGAAAGAATGAAACAAGACGCAAAAGATAACGAAGAAGCTGATAAAATTGCAAAAGATAAAATTGATAAATTAAATAAAGCTGACAGCGTTATTTTTGAAACGGAAAAACAGCTTAAAGAATTTGACGAAAAATTGCCAGAAGACAATAAAAAACAAATAAATGAGGCTTTGGACGAATTAAGAGAAGCTCATAAATCTGAAAATCTTGATGCAATTGATGGACTAATTGAAAAAGTGCAAACAGCTTTCCAAGCGGCTTCACAACATATTTATCAAGGGCAAGACGGACAAGGACAACCAAATCCACAAGACTTCCAACAAAACGGACAAAACAATTCGCAAGGAGGAGACCAACAACAAAACGATGAAAAAAAATCTGACGACGATGTTACCGACGTTGAATTTGAAGAGGTTAAATAAATAATATATTAAATTTGAAAAAAGTCAGGACTTTACGTTATGTAGAATCCTGACTTTTTTGTATAAAGTTAGAGTTATAGTTCTCCCACAGCTATCGCTGTGGGTTAACAATAGACCGCCCTATCGGGCTTTATCAATAAAACAGCAAGTCCGCATTTCCCACAGCTATCGTTGTGGGTTAACAATAGACCGCCCTTTCGGGCTTTATTTACAAAAGACGCATTTCCCACAGCTATCGCTGTGGGTTAACAATAGACCGCCCTTTCGGGCTTTATCAATAAAACAGCAAGTCCGCAAGGACGACCTCTTGTTAGCCCACGATGATAATCGTGGGAAATAACGAAATTGTTAACCCACAATGATAATCGTGGGAATTAACGAAATAACGAAATTGTTAGCCCACGATGACAATCGTGGGAATTAACGAAATAACGAAATTGTTAGCCCACGATGATAATCGTGGGAAAATGGAATATATATAATTATGGCACATTCATTTTCACAAAATTATCAACATATTATTTTTGCGGTAAAATATCGTGAGACAACTTTAAATCCAAAATACAACAGTGAATTACAAAAATATATTACAGGTTTGGTGAAAAACAGGAAATCGTATATGGTTATAATCAACAATGTGTCAGACCATTTACATTTATTTGTAGATTTACATAAAACGTATTCTATTTCAAAATTTGTTCAAGAAATAAAAGCATTATCATCAAAATTTATAAACGAAAAACAATGGTATTCACATCGTTTTGAATGGCAAA
>JAOZQN010000232.1 GCA_029932195.1 Bacteroidales bacterium
AGAAAAAAATAACTTCGCTTAAATTGGCTAATTATTAATTTTAATTTGCCTAATATATTTTAGTTTTATAATAATTGATACTATTTAACAGTCTTTATGTGATAAATACATCTTATATATTTCAAATTTTATCTTCCACAAATTCCTTTGTATGCACAATATTCACAATTTCTAGTGTTTTCTGTTTGTGTAAAAGGGATTTCTTTATTAAATAATTCAGAAAATTTATCACTTAAATGATTTTCAAATTCATTGAGAATTTTGGCTAAATTATCTGGTTCTACTATTATTTTATCGTAAACTAAATCTGCCAAAAAATCTTTTTTTACCATTCCTCTAATGTCGTAAATTCCAGGCTTAAAGTCCGAATTACCAAACTTTTGCTTCATTATCAATCCATAAAAAAGTGCCTGTAAAACAGTTCTATTTCTTGTTGCATTTTCCGACATAAATAAACCTTCTATGGTTTTAAATTTCTTTTTCACAGAGCCTGTTTTATAGTCAATTACTCTCCTGATGCCGTCTTTTTCATCTACACGGTCAAAAACCCCTCGCAATCCTATTTTTCTGGTCTCATTTTCATTTATATCCACTTCTATTTCAGCAGTATAACCATATTTTTCCTCTAAATCTATAATTTTAAAAGGTGCATATTTTTTATCTATTTTCAAAATATTTTCAATGTTTTTTATTATTGCCGCTCGGATAATAATATTTGTTCCTTCAAATTGAAATTGCTGCTCTTCTTGCAAATTATATTCTTCCTTAAATGCCTTTGTAACATACTCATTAACAAGTTTTTTAATTTTTGGAATATCTTGTTTATCAATAAAATCAGATTTTTTATTTTCCAAATAATCGGAATATAATTTCTCAATAGTATTGTGCAAAATATTACCAAAAGTAAGTGGGCTAATTTCCTCTTCAACTGCCTCAGACTGTTTTATTTGTGCAATATATCTAAAATAAAATCGCAAACTACAATCAATAAAAGTATTTATTCCAGAAGCCGAAAATTGTTTTTCAGAGCGTTCATTTTCAATAAAATACGATTTTAAAGCACTTAAAATAGTATCATTTTTATAAATTGTAATTTTCTTGTTTTTAACAGGAATTAGCTCTTGTTTAAATTGTTTGTGAGTTATATTTAAGTCTGTTTCATATATTAATTGTTGCACAAAACGACTCAATTCGCCATTTGCATTTGAACTCCCTGTGGTATTATTATATAAAAGTGTAACATTTTTAGCACGCTGAATTACTCCATAGAAAAAATATGCAAAAATTGCATCTTGAAATTTAGCCAACGGTAAATCAAAAGCAAGACGCATTGTTTGCGAAATAAAACTTGAAGACTGCGATTTTTCTGGAATAATACCCTCGTTCATGCTAAGAATTATAACATTCTCAAAATCAAGATTTCGGGTTTCCATTAAAGTTGTAACTTGCAGTCCATCAATTGTTTTACCTGTAAATGGTATCCTAATAGAATTAATAACCTGATTTAAAAGTTTTATAATCAGGCTGGTATTAAAGTCTATTGAAGTTGTATTTTCAATAACTTCTTTGAGCCGTTTTATTTGCAAATAAACTTGGTAAATATACTCATTTTCAAGTGTTTGCATAGTATCTTTTTCTACCTCTTTTAAAGATTTATTAAAAATGGTGAATAAGATATTTAATATGCTTGTCAAAAAATCAACATGAGCATCTTTGGAAAGTGGTGAGAAAAGCAAATCCAATAATTCGTTTTTGTAAGCAAGTAAATAACTTGGCATAATATGCACCATATTAACACTTTCTATATGCTGACTTATCTTTTTAGACAACTCACCCAACTTGTCGCTAATACTTGGGTGATTGATAATCCCAAGAACATCTTTGTAATAATATTTTTTTCTAATCTGGAAAGAGTTTTGCAGTTGCAACCAGTTTTTGAGCAAGGCATATAAATTTGTATCTTTTAGCGGAAATCCAAGAGTTACATTAACAGACTGAATTTCAGCAGGTATAGAGTGTAAAACAGGAAATAACATTTCCTCGTCGGGAATAATTATGACTGTTTTTTCTAATTTTTTTTCGTCGGCAAAATCTATATTAAGGTTATCAAAAATAGTTGGAACTGTCTTTGCCTGACCAACTTCCAGCGGAACACCAATAATATTTACTTTCTTATCCGAACTTAATAAATTTGAATGTCCATTCTTAAACTCGTCTGGAAAAACTTTAAGATTATCTCTTAAAAATAAACCAGCCTCTTGCTTATTATCATTGATATAGTAATTATCATAATCCCAATAAAATTTTGCTTTACCTATTTTATGCAAGTGCCCAAAAAGTGTTTTTTCGGCTTTATTGAGAGCATTAAATCCTATAAAAATATATGAGTCGTATAAATCAAAACTCACTTCGTTTGCTGTAATTTTTTTTGCAAGATAACGACTCCGTAAACCATTGTAAGCAAGGTTTTTACTCAATAATTTTGAAGTAAAATTTTTATAAATTTGTGGCAAAGCGTTCCAAAGTTCAATAAATCTATCTTTTTCGTCGCTTGCTTTTTCAATGGAAAAATTTTGCCAAAATTCCTTCAAAGCCTCTTTTTGCTCTTCTGAAAAATATGAAAGATTAAAATCTATTTTCTCAAAACTTTCAATATTTTGATATAAATCTTTAACGTTAATAAGGTAATTATCAATCTCATTGAAGTCTCTAAGAATAATCTCACCAGTAGGGAAAAATTTATCAAAAGTAAAATCCTTAAAAAAGTCAGTATTTTTTTTAGAAAAATAATTTTTGAAAATTTCGTATAATTCAAAAAGTAGGCTCAGTTTATCAGGACTTCTAAGAAGGGTATGTCTTTTTATGATATTTTCAATAGTGTAAGTCTCTGGTGCCCAGCTTGATTTACCAATTATTTGAGCAAAATATTTTTTAAAATACACATCAGTTCGTTTGTTTGGAAAAACCAAGCAAAATTTCTGTAACTCATTCTGCTTATTGATAATATCTTGTGCAACTTGTTTTAAAAACATTTTTTTATTTAGTAGTTAGGGTTAGTGTCTTAGAGTGGATGAAGTTAGGATTTTAGGATGGAGGGTGGAGGAGGCGAGAGGATTAAATTACTTTAAATTTCCTCCCTCCTAAATTCCTCCACCCTCCATCCTAATTTACTCCTCCCTAACTTCCTCTGTTATAATTATGAAAAATATTTTTTTGCGAGAGTAATATTTTCCATTTATAAAAGGTTTTTTTATTGCGTAATATACTGTTTTGTAAGGCTTTTCTATTTTGTAGGTAAAATTATTGTAATCTTTGTCGTGTTCAATAATTTTACCTAAATGGTCTAAAATATCAATATACGCTTGCAAAACCTTCTCGTTTTTACTCACAAAGGCATAAGAAATACACATATTGTATTGTAAATCAATCTCATAGGTGTAGTATGGATATTGTTCAAAAGTGTTGCAAGTTATCAGCGATTTGGTTTTATTTATTGTGTCTATTTTTACAATATACTCTGGATCAAGCTTGTAGTGCTCTGCTATAAATTCTTGCGACTTGCCCAAAAAATTGTGCTGTGCAAAAACTGATAAATTATAAATAATTAATATACAAACAAATAGAAGTTTCATCTTTTTTAGATTGTAATTTTATGCTGTTATCATTGAGGGATAATTAAACAAATTATTTATTAATACAATTGCTTGAATTAATTTATGTTTGCTCTCAATCAGTGTATTAGATGTAGTGTTAATATATAATTCTTTATCCTGTCCAATCACAACATTATAATTTTGTGATATTTTTTCTAAAATTTGTTTTGTTTTTATATTATTTACAGCAATTCCACTCATAACCAAATCGGCATAAGTAAATCCGTCATCAGTTATTATTAAATTATTATTTTTAGAAATAATATACAATTGAATATAATCGTTATGTCGGTCAAGAAATGGTGTTGTTAGTTCAAGAACTTCTTTTTTTTCTGGAAATTTATGAATAGAACTATTGTTTTTTATCCATTCTATTTCCCTATCTATCAATGTGTTTTGAGTTATCATAAATTTTTTTTTGGTAATTTTGGCTATCCACGTAAAGTTGAAAAAAAATAGGAACACGGATAACACGGATTTAACGGATACTCACAGATTTTTACTTTTTCGCACCATTTATTTCGTTCCAACTTTACGTGGATAGTCGTAATTTTAATAACTTCTCAAAATCTTTTTGTTTTAGCATGATTCGTTATAAAATTTCATTAATAAATTCTTACACATAATAACTCTTGCTTGGGCAGATGAGCGGGCATCGGAAAGTGGTGTAAATTCTGTTTCAAGGATTTTTTGTGCTTCTAAAATATTTTCTTCTGTCCATTTTTTGTCAATCAAAAATTCCTCTGTTTTGGTGGCGTGCTGTGTCATTGCAGACATTCCTCCGTAAACAATAATTAGCTTATCTACAATACCTTTGCTATCTTTTTCTAAATTAAAAGATGCACTAACAGTAGAAATATCCAAATGACTACGTTTTGAAATTTTATAAGCATTAATTATTTCATTTTTAGATGGTTTTGGAATAATTATGGTTTTTATGATTTCGTCTTGGTTTAATTCTGTTTTTCGGTATCCAGTTATAAATTTGTCTAAATCAATAGTTCTTTCAGATTTTGAATTTGCAAGCACAAGTTTTGTTTTGTAGGCAAACAAAGTCATAGAAATATCGCCAATTGGCGAGGCTGTGCCAATGTTTCCGCCGAGTGTTGCCTTGTTGCGAATTTGTTTTGCTCCAAAAACGCTCAACATTTTGTAAAGTGCTGGTAATTTGGTCTCAACTGCATTTCTAATATCTTCCAAAACCACTCCAGAACCAATTTTAAATTCAGTTTCTGTTTCTGTAAATTCTTTTAATTCAAATGTTTGAGACAGGTCTATTATTTCTTTAATAATCTCCTTACCTATTGTAACACGCAAAGCAGTATCTGTGCTTCCGCTCACAATATTTGCGTTTGGCAACTTTTTTTTCAGTTCAAATAACTGTGTTAATGTTTTGGGTATGAAGTATTTTTGCTCGTCTGTTTCTATTTTTAAAATATCATTATTTTTATTAATTTCCTGCAAAAGTTGGATTGTTTCAGTTTCCTTTTCCGAAAATTCGTCTTTGTAGTCGGCTTTAAAACTGATGCGAGCTGCGTCCATAATTGGGCGATAGCCTGTGCAACGACAAAGATTTCCCGTAAGTGCATCAACAATTTGCTCCTCCGACGATTTCGAATTTGCCTTGTATTGTGCAAAAATTGACATCACAAATCCAGGTGTGCAAAATCCGCATTGGCTTGCGTCGGTATCTACCATTGCTTGCTGGATTACATGCAGGTCTTTTGATGTGCCAAGATTCTCTACTGTAATTAGTTGTTTGCCATTTATTGAAGGTAAAAATAATAAACACGAGTTTAGAGCTCTGTATGTTAGAGAGGTTGGAGGTTGGAGGTTGGAGGTTGGAGGTTGGAGTTCTGCAACAGTTATTGTGCAGGCTCCGCAATCGCCTTCTGCACAGCCTTCTTTTACACCAGTTTTTGTTGAAATACTTCTCAAATATTCTAACACAGTTGTTGTGGGCGTATAATTTGATTTATTAAAATCTATTTCGGTTATTTTTCCGTCTAAAAGAAATGATATTTTCATTTATCTAAGTTTTGAAATTATGAAGTTTTGAAGTTTCAGATGCTTTGCTTTTATTCAAAATTACTGAATTTCAAAACTTCATAACTTATTTTTGAAAAGTTTTAATCAAAATATTTTTGTAATTTTTTATAATTATATTTTTTGATTATCTGTCGTTTGAAGGCAGTTAATTTTGAACCTTTGTGTAATTCGTCTTCAATTTTACTCTCAATTTTTGACAGCTTTTTTTCGTTAAATTTTTCTTTATTGTATTTTAACATAAGTCCTTGAAAATATAACATTTCTTCAAGAAAATATATTTTTAGATTATTAGCGTCTATTTCTTTTATTTTTGTATGTCCATTATAGACTTTATTTAAAATATCAACAGTTTGGAGTGTAAGCTTATCATTTTTATATAATTCGTTTACTTTAATTTTTATTTTTTCTTTAATTTCAGAAATTGAATTATAAATTATTTGTTCTTCTACATTTTGTTTTGGATTTGTACAATCTAAAATGTCGGTAGTTAATTTTATATTATTACAGTGATTACAAGCAAGATACAAATTTTCCCAATCAAATTTTAATTTTTTATTTCCTTTGTGTGCTTTAAAATGTTCCACATTTGTAGAAAATTGATTTGTTTCACAAATATAACATTTTCCTAAGAAGTCTTTTTCCAACTTTTCTAATACGTCTTCGCAGTTGTAATTAGTTTGTTTTTTCAAGCAATCTGGTGCTTTTTCTTTTCGTGTAATATTAATCATTATTGATTTATTTTTTCTAATTGTAAATTTTGAAAAGCACTAATTAATTCTGGTGCAACAAAAGCTGGAATATTTTCAAAATAATATTCCAATTTATTTAATTCGCTTTTTTCGTTTCTACTGATATTTTCTTTAAACAAAAGTTTTTTGTAGCGATTTAACTTTTGTTGAATAATTGCTGAGTATTTATTGTTATCAAAGTAAGTTTCTACAATGCTATCGTAGGCATAAGCCGAAAAATCTTCTTCTCTTATGTGTTTTTCTAAATCATAAATTACGGTATTTGAAATAGAATTTAAAACAAATGGAGAGTGAGTTGTTACAATAAACTGGATTTTTGGAAAAACTTTTGTAAGAAAAGGTAAAATCTTTTTTTCTAATTCTACGTGCAAATGAGTTTCAATTTCGTCAATTAAAACAATTCCTTGTAGATCGTATAATTTGGTTTTATGATTTTCCATTCTCATCATAAGTTCCGAAATTATATTAAAAATAGCAGAATAACCGTCAGAAAGTTTAGTAAAATCAATAACTTCTCTGTTTTTTTGTATTATTTCGTAATTATAATCGGTTTTGTTAAATTTTAGATGTATCTCTTCGTCGTTAAATATTTCTTTAAGCAAGTTATTGAACATTTTGAACCAGTCATCTATTTTTTTCACAAGTTCAGTTTCGTTGTCGCTTTCAGCAAACATTTTATCAAATTTCATATTGGTAATATGTTGCAAAAAACTTTTTCCTGCCTGTTCTGTTAAATTATATTTTGCTTTTTTTTCAATTTTCTTTACACCTTTTGGAATATTAAAGGTATTATTACTACGTTTTGCCCCAAAATATGCTAAAATAAATTCTCCTGATTTTATTAATTTTAGAGGAGAATCATTAAATAATATTCTCATTCCAAAATTATAAAAATCAGAACTATGAAGAGTCGTTTTTTTAGTAAGATACAATTGCAATTGAAATCTTAAATAATCCAACACACTTGTTTTTCCGCTTCCATTTTTACCTGTTAATATAAGGTGTTTTCTTTTTTTATTAGAAATAGAAATATTTATATTTTCTAAATGCCGTATTTTTTCTATTTTTATATTTGTTAAAAAAATATCCTTCATTATTTTTTGTTGAATTGTTATACTTCTAAATATTTAAACTTATTTTTTCGGTAACAAAATTATGAACCAACGCAGAAATTAATGATTGATAATGAATACCAACATCTTTACTCTTCTTTTTCAGTTTTATCATATCAAGCTCATTTAATTGAATATTAATGTTTAATAAATTATCAAATGTATGACTTGCGTATTCTTCTATTTTTTCTTTTTCTTGTTCAAAATTATCAATAGTTTTCCATTCATTACTTTCTAAACTATCAATAATCTCTTTTTCATAATCATTTAATTTAGGATTTTTCATATTGGTTATTTTTTTAGATATTTTTTTGTCATTTTTCTATTTGGAATAATTGTTTTAAAAAAGAATTCATCATCGTCTTCTATAAAAGGAACACAGTAGGCATAATTATTTATTTCAAGAATTAAAAATTTTTTGATTTGGATATTTATCTGCATTAGTATGATCTACAATATCTAATATTTTATGTCTCTTGATTGCAAGTAAAATATCTTCAAAAGATATATTTCGTTCTTTTTTTAACCATTCATTTTTATCCTCATTCCAATTTATAGGTTTTCTCATTCTTATTATTTTTTATTTTTCACATCAATTAGTTTTGCGATAATTGAAACTGATATTTCCTCTGGGGTTTCGCAACTCATTGGCAAGCCCATTGGCATATTTATTTGCTCTATCTCTTGTTGCGTGAGTGTGTTGTTTTCTATAAGTTCTTTTGTTATTTTGGCTACCTTTTGGCTACTGCCAAGCATTCCGAGATATGCAAATTCTTGTTTTCCACAGTATGCAATTATCTGTTTATCATAAGCATGGGTGTGCGAAATGGTACAAATATAACTTTTTTTATCAAAATTAATATCTTTAAATGCTTCATTAAAATTTTTATTAATCAAAGTGTATTTTTCCTTATCCCAATTATCAAAAATTCCTTCTCTTTCGTCAATTATGGTTACGTCAAAGTCTGTTTTTTGTGCAAAATTAGCGAGAATTGTGCCAATATGTCCAGCCCCAAAAATATATAATTTTAGTTTAGAAACAAGCGGTTCTATATAAATATCTACCATTCCTCCACAAGCCATTTTAAAATCGGTGTGTAATTTGTGGCTCATTAGTTGTGGTTTACCGTCTTTTATTATTTCAGTAGCTTTGTTAATTATATAGTGTTCAATATCGCCACCGCCAATTGTTCCAAGTATTGATTTGTCTTCAAAAACAATCATTTTTGAACCTATTTTTCGTGGTGTAGAGCCTTTGGTATTTGTTATTATACAGATTGCAGCTTTTTTATTGCCTTTTAATATTTCAGGTATTTTTTCAAACATTTTTTTGTTAGTTTTTGAGTTGTCGTGTTATTTAGTTGTCGTGTTGTTAGTTCATACCTCAAAAATTAGCCATATTAGATTAGCTTAAGTTGCATTGCAACAGGGACTAAAACAATAACTGGACATTTAACATCTCTGCAATAAGTAACAATATAATTATTTAATGGTATAACGATTTAGCTTAACATCTAACAATCAATATTGTATAATAATTAAAATGCGGAAAAATTTATACAACTCTGCTTAATAAAAATGTCCAATTTCATAGACACTATTTTAGAGGTCTGTAGTTTTTGAGTTCTCGTGTTGTTAGTTATTGAGTTCTTAATTTTGAGTTCTGTATGTATGCTATTTGACGTTTTACGAATTTTCAACACGATAACTCAATAACTCACAACACGATAACTCAAAAACACGATACACATTTGAGTATAATTTTCTTAATAGAAAATTATACTCTTTTATTTTTAGTTTCAATTGTTTCTGTTATCATAGATTATTAAACCACTGCATTTTTTCTTATAAAAAAACATTAAGTCATTTACTGAAGTTTCGGAGTTTATAACATCTTAAATATCAAAAAGTTAAAAAATT
>JAOZQN010000233.1 GCA_029932195.1 Bacteroidales bacterium
GATTTACGATTTACGATTTATGATTTATGATTTATGATTTATGATTTATGATTTACGATTTACGATTTATGATTTACGATTGGTTTACACTTGATAATCAGGAGTAAATTAATTCTCAATTATCCATTTTAAATTGTCCATCTCCTTACTTATTTTCAGGTGTCCACCAATCGTAAATCGTAAATCGTAAATCGTAAATCGTAAATCGTAAATCGTAAATCGTAAATCAAAAATCGTAAATCGTAAATCAAAAATCGTAAATCGTAAATATCCTTAGCTTACAAAAAACTCTTCTGGATCGTATGATTTTTCTACCAATTTATGATAAATATTTTCTTTTGCCATTTCTTTGTAAATATAAGGTTCTTCGCTTTTATATATCTTATGTAATTCTTGATATATATAAGACATCACCTCTTTTTCTTTCATGTTCTCCACTAATTTAATTGGTTTTGTTGGAAGTTCTAAATCTGTTGGTAGTTGTTCGTTTGTAAAATCAATTTTTGGCATAATATTAGTTTTTTTAATATGAATTTTTTATCGTAATTTAGGTTATTTTTTGTATTTCTTGTTTTGTAAGTCCAGTAGATTTTTGAATTTGTTCTATTGGTATTCCTGCTTGTTTCAGAAGTTTAGCACTGTTTAATATTACTTGGTCTTTTTGTTTTAATTCTTGTTTGTTTTGTTCTATTGCTTGGTCTTTTTGTTTTAATTCTTGTTTGTTTTGTTTTAATTTTATGTCGCTTTCTATAACTTTTTTTTCCATTTCTTCCAAGTAGTCTTCATAAATTCTTTCGTCTCTCATTTTTCTTTTTAGCTGTTCGTTTCCAACAAGCGATTGTAAAATTTTTATCATTTCACGATACAATGGGTCTTTTACGTTGTCAATATCTTTGTAAGGAATCTCTAGAATAAGGTCGTCTCCTTTATTTAGAACAAACTGATTACTAAACGAATTCAGAATTTCAAAATCACCTTTCAAGTGTTTTGGAAGGTTTGTTGTTTGTATAAAATATGCTTTGTTAGTTAAACATTTTACAAATTTACCTACATTTTCGGTATATTCTTTTTTGTTCAAAACATCGTAGTAACGTTTGTCTGCAAATAATATTGGAGGTAATTTTTTGTTAAACGATTTTTCGATAAAATATATCGTTGTTATAGGTAAAAATTCTTCTTTAAAACTACCATTTTTTTGCTCTACTTCTACTTTACGGCGGTTCTCGTCGCCAAGATATTGTCTGAATCTGGCGAGATGTGGCGTAAGTGCCGATTTTTGCATTTCTATTATTAAATGCTCGTATCCACCTGATTTGTTTTTAATTAATGCCACAAAATCTAGTCTGTAAATTGAAAGAGCATTTTTTTTAGGAAGTTTTATTTCTTCCACACCTGCTTTGGCTTCTTCTTTTAGAAATTTTGTTCTTTCGGTTGGCAGAGCGGTTAATTTTTCTATATCCAAGCCTGTTATTCGCTCAACAAGTCCTTTGGCTATAAAATTATTTTCTAATAGTATTTTAAAAACACTATCGTAAACCGGATTTAATATTCGTATTTTCATATTGCAAATATAATAATATTTTAGGTATTTTTCTTGTTATTATAAAAAAAATATTCTTTTTTAGGTTGTTACTTCTCAAAAATCCCATAAACACTTGAACCACTGCCACTCATAGAGGCGTATATTGCTCCTTGATTATAAAAATCTGTTTTTAATTGCTTAATTTTAGGATATTTTTTAAAAATTTCAGTTTCGAAATCATTTTTAATTGTATTTTTCCATTCGCTAATTGGTCTATTTATCAGGTCTTTGAGAGAAGAATCAGCTTTTTTAGGAACAATTCCCGAGTAAGCCTCTTGTGTGCTGACAAAAATACTCGGATTTTTCACAATTATTTTGTAATCAGATAAATCTAATTCAATATTTGAAAACACATCTCCTTTTTGGCTTGCAAAAGTAGGAATGTTTTTTACGAAAAATGCACAATCGCTACCAATTTGTTTGGCATAATTTGTAAGTTGTTCATTGCTAATATTTAGCTCAAAAAAATTGTTCAATAATTTTAGCATATACACAGCATTAGACGAACCTCCACCAAGCCCCGCTCCAATAGGAATTATTTTATGAAGATGAATTTTAACCAGTTGTATATCATAATCTTGTGCAATTAAATTATATGCTTTTATAATTAAATTATCTTCGGGCAAAGAGTCCACAACTATTCCCATATTTGTAAACTGAATACCATTATCTGATTTTACAATTTCCAGAACATCTTTTAAATCAATCGGATAAAAAATACTTTCAATATTGTGAAACCCATCATCACGTCTTTCTGTAATATTAAGACCAATATTTATTTTTGCATTAGAGAAAATAACCATTTTAAAACTTGTTTATTTGTTTATTTGTTTATTTGTTTATTTGTTTATTCGCTTTATTTATAACTAAAAATAAAAAACATCTTAACTGTGTCATTATCAGCAATAAACTAACGAATAGAAAAATAATAAATAAACAATTTTGTTTTTTTTGAAAAAATTTACTTAATTTACAAAAATAATATTATTTTTATCTTTTAAAAAATAGATAGCAAAAGTTTTATTTTAAAATAAAAACCATAAACACTTAAACCAAAATTATGATTTTATCAAATACAGAACAAATTCACGGAAAAGAGATAGTTGAAAGTCTTGGTATTGTGCGAGGTAGCACGGTTAGAGCAAGAAATGTAGGACGAGATATTTTTGCAAGTCTAAAAAATCTTGTTGGAGGTGAAATTACAGAATATACACAACTTCTTGCTGATTCACGAGAGCAGGCTCTTCTTAGAATGGAAGACGATGCTATAAAAATTGGAGCAGATGCTATTGTAAATGTGAGATTTACAACCTCAGCTGTTACTCAAGGTGCTGCTGAAATCCTTGCTTACGGAACAGCTGTTAAATTTGGTTAGTTATTAGTTATTGGTTACTGGTTGTTAGTTACGCAAAGCGTTGTAAACCAGCAGCCAACAACCAAAAACCAACCATCAACTAACAACCAACAACTAAAAACTAAAAACATGAATGAATCCTTTGGTCTTTTTATTCCACTACTTTTTTATGCAATAATAATTTTTATTGTAATTGTTATTTTGATTGTTTTGATAGTCAAAAGAGTTCAAAACAAAAAAGATGAACGTTTTGAAAAAAGAGATAATTAACTTTAAAAAGTGTCGTTTAATATATGGTTAGCTAAGTAAGAAGACAGATATGAAGAATACTTTTTTGTTCTCTAATATGTTTTTATCAGGCAAAAGCTAATTAAAAACTAAACACTTAAAACTAAGCACTTACTTATCCTGATTAATTTATAAACTTTCTATTACAATGTCAAAACGCACATCATTATTGACAATCCTCAATTTTTATTTTTTCTAAATAGCTTGCTATTTTTCAAATATAAAACTTTGCGGTTGCCAATACTGACGCACCTTTTGTCTTTTCATAACTATAGTTTATGAATTAATCAGGTTATAGCAATTGAACAACTTATACCAAACCGTAGTCAAAATGATGATTTAGAAAATGAATTGTTTTTTGATTATTTGATTTATAAAAAATCTTGCATAGCCTTAGCTATGGAATTTTTTTTTAAGAAAAATAAGTAAAAAAGAAACTTTTTATATTCATTATTTTGACAACGGTTTGGTATTAACTATTTCATAAATTTATAATAAAACAAGTGGTAACTAATTAAAAATTAGGCACTAAAAACTTAAAACTACTTCTATTATTTTTTTTATGTTGAAAAACATTAATATCATTGACATTTTTAAAATAAAAAACTGTATTTTTACAAAATATAACTATTTAGATATTTACATATAAAACTTAATTAATTTAAAAAAATTATGTCAACCTTAAAAAATCGCTTACGCGAAAAAATTGAAGCACACAGACCACGAACCACAAAATTGTTAAAAGAACACGGAGATAAAGTAGTTGGAGAAGTAACTATTGCACAAGCAATGAACGGAATGAGAGGAGTAAAAGGACTTACTACCGACATTTCGTATCTAGATCCAATGGAAGGAATTCGTTTTAGAGGCAAAACAATTCCAGAAGTAATGGAAGTTATGCCAAGGCCAGAAGGAAAAGACTATCCTTACGTAGAAGGTTTTTGGTTTTTCTTACTAACAGGAGATGTGCCAACTCAAGAAGAAGCAGAAGAAGTTGTTAAGGACTTCAAAAAAAGACGACAGTTACCTCAATATGTTATTGATTTATTGAGAGATATGCCAGGAGGAACTCACCCAATGGCAATGTTCTCGGCAGCATTACTATCTATGCAACAAGAATCAAAATTTGCAAAATATTACAACTCAGGCAAATTTAGCAAAATGGATGCTTGGGAATATATGTATGAAGATTCTACTGATATTCTTTCTCGTATTCCTTCAATTGCTGCATATATTTACAGAATGCGTTTCAAAAGCGATATGATTATTGCCCCTAATTACGATTTAGATATGGGAGGGAACTTTGCACACCAAATGGGCATTGCAGAACCTTATGATGATGTAGCTCGTATGTATTTCATTATCCACTCTGATCATGAATCAGGAAATGTATCTGCACATACAACTCACCTTGTAGCTTCTGCTCTTTCAGATGCTTATTATTCTCTTTCTGCTGGTCTTAACGGACTTGCTGGACCTCTTCATGGACTTGCTAATCAGGAAGTTCTTAGTTGGGTGCAAGGAGTAAGAGAGCAAATGGGAGGAAAACTTCCTACAGAAGAAGAAATGAAAAAATTTGTTTGGGATACTCTTAATTCAGGCAACGTAATTCCAGGATACGGACATGCTGTGCTTAGAAAAACAGACCCAAGATACTCTTCACAAAGAGAGTTCTGTTTAAAACATTTACCAAACGACGAAATTTTCCAATTTGTAGATATTCTTTACAAAGTTGTTCCAGATATTTTGAGAGAACACGGTAAAGCTAAAAATCCTTGGCCTAATGTTGATGCTCAATCGGGTGTTATTCAATGGTTTTTCGGACTTAGAGAGTATGATTTCTACACTGTAATGTTTGGAGTAGGTAGAGCAATTGGTGTTCTTGCAAACATAACTTGGGACAGAGCTTTAGGATATGCTATTGAAAGACCTAAATCTCTTACGACAGATATGTTGGAAGAAATTGCTGGTATAAAATAGTGATTAGTTGTTGGTTTTTAGTTGTTGGTTATGCAACAGTGTGAACCAACAACGAATAATTAATTTCGGCGTTTTTCACAAGTGCCAAGTGCCTAACCCAGACAAGCTGGAAAAGTTTTGAAGTTTTGAAATTATGAATTTTTGAATAATATTATGCCAAAAAAAACAACGATTTCAGGATTAAGATACTAACGGCATATTACTTTTTAAATTTTAAAATACTCATTTACAGAAGTAAATTTCAATTCTAAAATTAAAAAAAAGCCTTGACACTCGTGAAAAAAGCCTTAATTTCTTATTTAATGTTTGAACAGAATATTTTTTTGACATGAAAAATATTTTTTCAAAAACCACTTTTAATTTAAGGTTTTTTCCAATATAAACCAATGTAAAATTAGCTATTGCAAGAGCTAAAACAACTATATTTCTTATCCCAATATAACTTCTTCCTCTCACATTTTCAAGATTATAACTTTGTTTTATGTATCTAAAAATTTCTCCACATTTCCAGCGTGTCAAGTAAATTTATACTATTTTCCAAACTGATTTAGGAATAATATTATTCACCATTTTATTGGTAAAAAGCAACATCAGAATTTGTCCAAAAATCTTTTGCTTTTTTATTTCTACTTCTGTCTCTTACATCACATAGATTTTTCCATTTTTTTTGCATAGGGTTTTACTATTCTGCCCGAGTTTAATGCTAAAACTGTATTTTTCAGTATTTTATTAGATGTAAATCGTAATATAGTATCATTTAATCCAAAAAAAAAACAAAACCCCTCTTCTGAAAAATTATTTATGAATGAATATTAGCCAATTACACATTAATTAGATTGCGTTTTAAGGAAACTCAAGAAATTTTGGTTTTGATTATGATTAAAGGTAAGAAAGTTTTTAATCTTTGACAATTTTTTTTATTTTTGTAAATCCAAATTCTTAATTTATATAAAAATGAATAAATTTATTAATCATATATTAATATTGTCTTTTTTTATTTTATTAACCATAAATGCAAAATCGCAATCTGAGAATGAACATTGCACACAAATTAAGACATTAGTTACAATGCTTAATAATAATCATTACGAGCCTGTTACTATAGATTATGATGTTGCAAATTCAATTTTCAAAAACTATATAGAATCATTAGACCCATATTCGTTTTATTTTATAGAAGAAGACATAAATTTATTCTCCGAAAAACTCGTTAACAATTCGAATAATTATACAGATGCTTTTTGCGAAATACTTAGTTTATCAACAGATATTTATAAAAAACGATTACAAGAATCCGATGAATTATTAACCGAATTATCTGAAATACCATTCGATTTTGAAGTTATTGATACAATGTATTTTTCATCAAAAGATACTTTTTTGTTTCCAAAAAATAAAGAAAAACGTAAACAAAGATGGACTAAAATAATAAGCTATAAAATTTGCTTGAATTTTTTCTACGACTTGTCGGATACTACAACCATTGACGAAAGTGTTGATGATTTGATGAAAAACGAACCTGAATATAGGCAAAATACAATTCTGAACGAACAGTGTCAGATAAAAAAACTACTCAGCAAAGATAATGATTTTGAGAATTTTGTAGCAATCCAGTTTCTTAATGCGATAACATCTAATTATGACCCTCATTCTATGTTTTTCTCATTAGATATGAAAGAAGCTTTTGAATCGGAAATTTCAACAACTACATATTCTTTTGGAATTTTTTTAGAAGAATCCGACGGCGATATTTATATAGCAAAACTTATTCCGGGTAGTCCGGCATGGACTTCAAATGAGCTTAACGAAGGAGATATTATCAAAAAAATTCAACCACAAGGCGAAGAACCAATAGAAATTACTTGCATGGATGTGTATGAAATGGAAGCTATATTAAATTCCGCCGAAATTTCAAAAATGGATATTACCGTCAAAAAAACTAACGGACTTATTAAAACCATTATGCTGGTTAAAGCAGAGATTCAAACAGACAAAAATAAAATAACAAGCTATATTCTTAATGGTGAAAAAAAAATCGGATATATCTATTTGCCAGCATTTTATTCAGGATTTGAAAACGAATCGGAGGGTTGTGCAAATGATATTGCAAAAGAAATAATCAAACTTAAAAAAGAAAATATTCAAGGATTAATATTTGATGTGAGAGATAACGGTGGTGGCTCTGTAACCGAGGCGTTAAATCTGGCAGGAATTTTTATTAATGTAGGACCTTTGGCAATATCCAAATACACAAACACTGAGCCCACAACCATAAAAGATATGAACAGAGGAACTATTTATAATGGTCCGTTGGTGCTTATGGTTAATAATTTCAGTGCTTCTGCTTCGGAACTTTTGGCTGCAATTTTACAGGATTATAATAGGGCAATAATTGTTGGAGGAACAACTTTTGGAAAAGGTTCGGCTCAAATTATCTTACCTCTGGACTCTATTATAACTATGGATAACTTTGCAACAAATTTTAATGAAAATTCATCAAGTTTTGTAAAAGTTACTGTCGGAAAAATGTATAGGTTAGATGGTTCAACATATCAAAATAGTGGAGTGTCGCCAGACATCAACCTACCTAATTTACTAGAATTTTACTCTTATAGAGAAGAGGATCTTCCTGCAGCCCTTAAATCAGATTCAATAATAAAAAAAATTAGATTTTCGCCCCTGCCACTTCTGCCCATAAAGTCGTTACTTGAAAAAAGCCAGATACGAATTAATGAAAGTGCTAATTTTAAAGATATAAAAGAATTAAACGATCAAGCTATTAGTCTGATTATCAATCAAGAATTTATTCCTCTTGAACCAACAGCATTTGCAGAATCTATGAGTTTACAAATGGATATAATGACAGAACTTGAAAATGCTGGAAAACGAGAGACAAATTTATTTAAAGTGGAAAATAATGAATATTTTAAATTGGTTATAGAAGTTGATAGTTATCAAAAAGAAATTAATTCTAATGTTATACAAAATATTGAAAAAGATATTTATATAGAAGAAGTATATCAAATTATAAATAATTATATTAACTTAATAAATAAATAAATAAAAATGAAAAAAAGAAATCTATTTTTTATTGTATTAGCACTTGTATTTTCAGGACAGTTATTTACTTCTCAGACCGTAAATGCTCAAACGCATGACAACCCTGGTGAATATATGGGAGAACTGAGCGAGCATTATAAGGAACTTCAAAAAGATATGTGGGACTACGTAAAAGCAGTTGGCAGAGGTAAAGGTGCGAGAAAAATTGATAATAAACGAAGTAACTTAATAAGTACTATGAATTTGGCTATTATCAGAATTAAAAAGATGAAAGGTTATGAAGGCGATACTGGGTTACGGGATTCAACAATACATTACCTAGAAATTAACAAATTAGCGTTACAAGAGGATTATGCTAAAATAGTTGATATGGAAGAAATTGCAGAACAGTCGTATGATTTAATGGAAGAATATTTAACAGCAAAATCCGAAGTTAATAAAAAACTTGACCAGGCAGGCGAAATGTTAAGAAATGAAAGTCAGAGATTTGCAGATACTTATGGGGTTAATCTTATAGAAAATGAATCTAAATTAGGTAAAAAAATAGCAAATGCCAGTTCTGTAATAGAATATTACAACGAAATTTATTTGATATTCTTTAAATGTTCTGTTCAGGACGCTTACCTTATGGAAGCTGTTCAAAATGGAGACGTAAACGGAATTGAACAAAACAACAGTAGCCTACTTACTTATGCAGAGGAAGGTAAAACACAATTAAGAACAATAAAAACTTTTGAAGGCGACAACACACTTAAACTTGCTTGCACCGAAACCTTAAAGTTTTATGAAAATGAATCGAAAAAACAAATTCCAGTATTTACTGATTATTTCTTGAAAAAAGATAATTTTGATCAAATAAAAGCAGCTTTTGATGTTATTCCTAAAAGAGACAGAACGCAAGAAGATGTTGATAAATACAATAATTCTATTAATGAATTTAATGAATCGCTTAATAAATTTAATGATGTTAACCAAGAAATGAACAAAGGAAAAACAAAAATGATAAATAAATGGAATAAAAATACAAATAAATTTATGGATAGCCACATTTAACAAACATTTAACTCTAAAGGGCACTCCTAAAAATTCAAAATAAAGGCTTTCAATTTTTTTTAAGATTTGAGGGCACAGAGATTTGGGTTTTTAGTATCTTAATCCTGAAATCGTTATTTTTTTTGGCATAATATTATTCAAAACTTCATAATTTCAAAACTT
>JAOZQN010000234.1 GCA_029932195.1 Bacteroidales bacterium
GTATTTCTAACAATTTTATTATCACCGATTTAGAAAGTCAGAAACTTCAGTTAATGAGGTTTTTTTAATAATAAAATAATTTTGGTTTTGTGTAAATTTTGTAACACGTATTCACTACAATGATGATGTGTTATGTTTTTCATGTCTGAATCAAATAAATGATATGTGTATTGTTTATTTTTCATTAAAATTAAACAATAAATGAATTAAGTGGATTTCGGTTCCGTCTTTTCTTATGTGGTTAGTTTGAAATGAATTATCAAAATTATGTATTTTTAAATCTAACAAATTGCTATTAATTAATTCTCCATAAAAACTGTCTTTGTATGGAATTTTTAACTCTTGTATTTTATCTGTTAAATTAGTCTTAATTTCTTTAACATTTCCTTTTTTGACAAAAGCAATCATTCCTCCAAATGTTTGATTTTGGGCATATTTATTCGATAAAAAACGAAACATTCCACCATCGTCAAAATATGTTCTGTTTTTTTTACTACCTTTAGGTTTGTTCGGCTTGTAAATGTATTCTTTAAGACTTGTTTCAGTATTTTTTAAAATTTTATTTTCGACTACAAAATGAGGTTCATTTTCTATCCATTCACGAGGATAAAACGTTAAATCACAATAACCTTCAATTTCTTCGTTATTACATCTTGATTGAGAGGTAATAAAAACCTTTCTTCTGAATTTTTTATTCAGTTTGCCTTTACTAAGCCAAAAGTAAATTTTTTCTGTTATTTGATTTTCTGTTTTATCCTGAAAATCTATATTGCTTCTGTATTTGTCGTAAAATGTAATCAGATAACTCAATATGAAATTAATCCATTTTTCTTCATTAGTTGGCTCTTTGAAATTACAGGCAACTGTTTCAAATTTATTTGTGTAATTTGCCATTGCTATTTCTTTTTAGAATTGTGTTTGTTTATTTTATTTAATTCTGCAATCGCATCTTCGCCTGCTTTTGTTAAAGACCAATTTTTTTTCAAATTGTCTTTTACTATATAAATAGTGTTCTCTCCATAAATTCTGCTTCGTAGAGTTAATATATTTTCGTTGCTCACATTTTTTAAAATATTGGTAAGTAAATATCTGCTTGCTTTTTTTGCCTTCGGATACTCTTCTCCCTTTTTGACAAAATAAATTTTAACAATAGAAATACCTTTAACTAAGCTTTTTTCTTCATAAACATCAGCGATTAATTTTACATTAGGTTTTAAATCGTCTATTAAGTATTCACAAAATTCTTTTGAGTAATTTTTTAAATCATCTGTTTTTACTTTTTCTCCATCTTTTATAAAATAATCATTTATCCTTTGCCTTTCAATTAATCCTATTCCATATAAATCATAAATCAATTCGTTAAACTCTGTTTCTTTTTTTGAAAATTCTTTTTTCTCGTTAGTAAATTGCTCGCTTAATTTTTCTATTTGTTTTATTGCTTTAGAGTTTCTATTTTTAGGTATAGGAATTTTTAGAATAGGGTCTTGATTAATGCGAGGAAACCCACTTTTTTGTCTCTGCCAAAACTTTATTTTCAAATAGTATTCTATTAACTTTGAATTTAAAATTGCAGTATAAAAAAAATGGTCTTGATTGTTAAGTTTTAACGTATTAATATGTGTTGTTGGATATATTCTTTCTTTTTGTGCATCTACAAAAGTAGCTTTAAACTTATCGCTGGTTCTTGATACTAATATTCTATTTCCTGTATAGTTCTCAGGCTTACCATCTCTTCTTAATTTAGAAATATCAAAAGGTAAGAACAATTCAATATTTTGATTACAAATAATAAATTTTGAAATGTTTTTCGTTTTAATATATGGAAAACAAAATTTCTTATTTTTAATTTTTGATGTGAATTTTTGATAAAATTCATCTCTCAAATTGGATATGTCATTTTTGGATAATTTTTCTAATTTGACATCAAAAACTTTAGGTAAAACATCTTTAGAATAAATTGTAATACCTTGTCTGATAAAAAGTTCATCTTTTTCATTTTTTAAAATGTAATTCTCAAATTTGTCAAATCTATTACTTTCAAGATAGTTAATAACCGTAAAATCGCCATCTTTACCAATAAGGAAATTTCTTAAAGGTATATTTTCTTTATTCTCTGATTTTATTAGGTTATTCTGTTCAATTTCAATATTATCATCATCTAAAATAAATATTGATTTAAAAAGTTTTGTAAAATCATTGGCTTTAAGAACATTTAAAACCAATTTATTATTATCTTGTTTATTTCCTGTATAAATACATACAATTGCAGGTTCAGATGCTGTAAATATTTCATCTAAATCAGATATTTCATAAAAATTTTCTATATTAAAATTTTTATAGAAAAAATCTTGGAATTTACTGTATTCATTTGTGAAATTTGATGTATTTACAACAAAACCATATCTTGTGTTTTCTTTTTCCCAAATTTTAGCTTTATGTAGAAAAAGTTCTGATAATTCTCGTTTTCCACTAAAATAATCTTTATTTATTTCGTAATATGTTTTTGCTTGTTCATCTTCAAAATCCTTTTTCCATGGCGGATTTCCAACTACAAAATCAAATTTTTCAGTATCAAATTTGTTTTTTTCAAATGTGTTAGAGTGGATTATATTATCTCCAATATCTTCAATAAACAGAGGATAATTACTTTCATTTTTTAATAATTCTTTAAGCTCTGCATTTTCTTTGGCAGATAAGTCATCAAGTATAGAAAGATATAATGAAAAAACTGATAGTCGTCTCGCTGTTTTTTCTTTTTCTATTCCAAAAATATTTTCTTTTATTAGGTTAATTCTGTAATTAATTTTTTCTTTTATTGAGTTAAATTGTTTTGGTTCTATTTTTAATAGCCTTTTATATGCCGAAATAAGAAAAGCACCTGAACCACAGGCAGGGTCTATTATTTTACCTTTCTTATTAATTGTTTTTTCTGTAATTAAATTTGTTAATTGTTTGGGTGTGTAATAAATTCCGTCTTTTCGTTGGTTTTTTTCAAGAAAAATTTCATAAATTAGACTAATTGCTTCAATTGGAATAATATCAAATTTAAAATCAAATAAAGTCAATTGCCCATTTTCTACTCCTTCTATTTTCTTTTGGATAATTTCAAATACAGAACTTGTAAGTATATTTGCTGGTATTTTAATCTCAGGTTTCTTGAATAAATAATTATTGAAAATCTTTTGAATTTTTGCAAATAGTTCGTTTATCTTTTCAGGAGATTTACTCTTTAATACATTTTTATATTCAATATCTTCTCCATAAAAGTATGAGTTTATAATATGTCTATCTTCCAAAAACTTAATAAATAAAGTTCTATCTATTAAGGCTTGAACATATTTATCATCTTTTATTTCTTTTTTTAAATCGTCTCTTAGCTCAGATAAAATCTCGACAAGTTTATCTCTAACATTTGTTATCTTTGCTTTTTGTAAGATGTTTTTATAGTAAATCCAAAAAGTTCCTGTATCAATGCTTGTTTTATTTATTGTTTTTAAAAGTTCTTCATCTTCTGAATTTTGGGGAATATAACGTATTGTTTTTTTATTTTCATAAGTAGTTTTTGCAAAAATTAGTTCTATTCCAATATCAATATTTTTATTTTTAGATTTAACTGCATAAAAATCAGCTTTATCTTCACTGAAAATTCTTAAATGTAATTCTGATAATTCTTTGTTGCTTGTAATTAGTGTATTGATAAAATAAAAAACCGAATTGTTATTTATTTTATTATCATAAATATATAAATTGTTTTGTAATTTACGAGTTAGGTCATCACTAAAATGAAATTTCTCAGGTAAAATATTTTTAAAATCATCTTTACAAAACTCAGATTTAGTTTTGTTAAAAAAATATGGTATTTTAGATTTGTTTTTCATTTTTTTGTCTGGATTGTTGAAAAAATAGCTTCGTTTTTTTTGCAAAGTTACAAAATTAATTGTTTTTGATGTTATTTTTTATTTACTTCTATCGCACAAAAAATTGTGAGTAGTGTAAATTTCAAAAGCTACTCACTTTTTTTGATAATTCCAAATCAATAACCAACTCTTTTCTGTGTAAGTAATTTACATATCACAATAGTCTAATTCTATTATAATTAATTGATAATAAGATGCTTATCAATTGCAAATTTACTTAGTTGTGTATCCATGGCTTCATTTCAATGAAGCCATGAAGAGTGATTATTTCCAGTCAGCGTTTTTTACCCAATCAACAACAAATTTTACGTTTTCAAAAGGTATTTGAGGAATTAAGCCATGCCCAAGATTAAATATCCAATTATTATTGTTTTTTCCAAATTCAAGATAGTTATTTAATTCTTTTTCAATGCTTTGCTTGTCGGCAAGTAAAATTCGTGGGTCAAGATTTCCTTGAATACCAATGTCTTTATGAATTAATTGTCGTGCTTTTTCTATTGGTGTTTGCCAGTCCACGCTGATAAAATCTGCATCTGACGGCTCAATTTTTTCTAGACCAAAACCTAATCCTTTTGGCATATAAATAAAAGGTGTTCCTGTTTCCTTAACTGCTTTGGCAATTCTTTTTACAGAAGGCATAATCATTTCAAAATATAGATTTTGAGGAATTAAACCTGCGTGAGTCTCAAATAGTTGAAATGCTTCAATCCCACTTTTAATCTGATTTTTTGCATATAAAATTGACAAATCAGTAATTCTTTCAAGAATTTTTTTTGCTACCTCTTTATTTTTATATAACATAGCAACTGCTTCTGGAAAAGTGTGATTTCTACTGATACCCTGCACCATATAACAAAAAGTAGTTAGCGGACTTCCACAAAAACCAATTAATGGAATATTTTTAGGGCGAGTTTTTATAATTTCCTCAATATTTGCATAAATATACTCAAGTTTAGAAGAGTCTGGTAAAAGACAATCCAGCGGATTTGCTTCGTCTTTTAGTGGATTTTCAAACACAGGACCTTTGTCTGTAAATTCAAGTTTCATTCCCATAGCTTCTGGGATAACCAGAATATCTGAAAATAAAATAGCTGCATCTACTCCCAAATCATGCACTGGCAAGAGTGTAACTTTTGCGGCAAGTTTTGGGTCTGCCATCATTTCACTAAAGCTATAATCTTTTCTAAGAGCCATATACGATGGAAGGACTCTGCCTGCTTGTCGCATAAACCACACTGGTGGACGATTCGTTTCTTCTCCTTTTAGTGTTTTTAAAAATATGGAATTTTTCATTTTTGTTTGTTAAATTAATGCTTTGTAATTTGCTTCAATTATTTTATCAATATCCTCGTCTGTATGTGCTGCCGATACAAACATTGCCTCAAATTGTGAAGGTGCTATATAAATACCTGCCTCTAAAGATAATTTAAAATATTCTGCATATTGTTCTGTATTACAGGTCATTGCCTGGTCAAAACTTGTTATTGATTTTTCGTTGGTAAAAAACATTGTCATCATTGAGCCAACTCTATTTATAACTGCTTTTGTTCCTGAGATAGCTATATTTTTTAGAATTCCTGCCTCTAATTTTGCTGCACGTCTTTCTAATTCTTCATAAATTCCTTCGGTGTTTTTTAATTCTTTTAACATAGCTACACCAGCAGCCATAGCCAATGGATTTCCAGACAATGTTCCTGCCTGATAAACAGCACCTTCTGGGGCTAAATTATCCATAATTTCCTTTTTGCCTCCATAAGCACCTACAGGAAGTCCGCCTCCAATAATTTTACCGATAGTTGTTAAATCTGGTGTAACACCAAAATATTCTTGAGCACCACCTTTGGCAAGTCTAAATCCAGTAATTACCTCATCAAAAATTAGTAATGCACCATGTTTTTTAGTAATTTTTCTCAAACCTTCAAGAAAACCTTTTTTTGGAGGAATAACTCCCATGTTTCCTGCAACTGGCTCAACTATTATTGCAGCAATTTCGTCGCCTCGTTCGGCGAATAGTTTTTCTACACTTTTAAGGTCGTTGTAATCAGCAAGTAAAGTGTCTTTTGCATTTCCTTCGGTAACACCAGGGCTATCAGGCAAGCCAAAAGTTAAAGCTCCAGAACCTGCTTTTATCAAAAAATAATCACCATGTCCGTGATAATTACCTATAAATTTAACAATACATTCTCTTTTTGTAAATCCTCTTGCTAATCTTACTGCACTCATAGTTGCCTCAGTTCCAGAATTTACCATTCTTACTTTTTCAATAGAAGGCATCATTTCGCAAATTAATTCTGCCATTTCAGTTTCTATTTTCGTAGGGGCACCGTAGCTTGTTCCTTTGGCAGCAGCTTCGTTTATTGCCTTTAAAATAGTATCGTTGGCATGACCTAAAATTAGTGGTCCCCAAGATGCAACGAAATCAGTGTATTCATTACCATCAATATCTGTTATTTTTGTGCCTTTTGCTTTTTCTATAAAGACAGGGTCTATATTTACACTTTTAAAAGCCCTTACAGGCGAATTTACTCCTCCAGGAATAGTTTTGTTGGCTCTTAAAAATTCTTCTTTACTTTGTGAATATTTCATTATTTTTTTTATTTTTATGAAAAATAAAGGAAAGACAACGGGTTAATTTATACTGAAGATAAATAGGTTTTTGGATAAACCCGAAAGCGTCTGCAAGACCTGTCGGCGTTTAAAAATGCTTAAAATCCAAAAAACTAATTCACTTAACTATAATTCCCAATTATCTTTCCATTTTTTTTAGGATATTTTTATTTTAATAAATTAGCAGCATCAACAGCATGATAAGTAAGAATAATATCTGCCCCAGCACGTTTTATTGATGTAAGAACTTCCATCATAACTCTTGCTCCGTCTATCCAATTCATTGATTCGGCAGCTTTTATCATAGAAAATTCACCACTAACATTGTATGCAGCCACAGGAATATTAAATTCGTGTTTTGCTCTGTAAATAACATCTAAATAACTTAATGCTGGCTTAACCATAACAATATCAGCACCTTCATAAATATCTTGTTCAATCTCTCGCATTGCTTCGTCGCTGTTGCAAGGGTTCATTTGGTAAGTATTTCTGTTTCCGAACTTTGGAGCACTTTCGGCAGCATCTCTAAATGGTCCGTAAAAACCAGATGCGTATTTTGCTGAATACGACATAATTGGCATTTTCTCAAACTTATTTACGTCCAAAATTTGTCTAATTGCTGCAACTCGTCCGTCCATCATATCGCTCGGAGCTATCATATCTGCACCTACTTGTGCAAATGTAAGAGCTTGTTTTGCAAGTGTTTCTAATGTTAAATCATTATGAACATCGTTGTCAATAATTGTTCCGCAGTGTCCGTGAGTTGTGTATTCGCAATTACAAATATCTGCTATAATATTAATATCTTTTATCTCCTTTTTTATGGCTACAATTGCTCGTTGCACAATACCGTCTGTGGTGCATGCTACATGTCCATGCTCGTCTTTTGTTTCGGGAATACCGAACAATAAAATTGATTTTACGCCAGAATCTACAATTTTTTTACATTCTTCTACAAGTAAATCTATTGAAAGCTGGTAGTTTCCTGGCATAGATTTAATGTGGTTTCTTACATTTGTTCCAGGATATACAAAAAGTGGCATAACCAAGTCATTTCTTGTTAGTTGTGTTTCACTAACTAAATCTCTAATTATCCCGTTGTAACGCAAACGGCGAAGTCGTGTAGTTGGAAAATTCATTTTTTATGTTTTTTAGATTTATGAAAATAAGTAATTAATTATTGATTCGGCAAAACCTTCGGCATTAGACTTTTGAGCAACTACCAAAGGTGTAATATTATATTTTTTGATTGAATTTGCTGTAATTTTTCCTATGCAAGCAATTTTCAGTTTATTGATGTCTATTTCTTTATGTAATTCTTTAAAACTAAGAAAACCAGAAGGACTGGTGAAAAGTATTAAATCGTAGCTTTCTTCTTTTATTTGCTCAATTATATCCTTATTAATATGTGTTGTTTTTTCTGTATTGTAAACATTAATTCTACTAACTTTTGTGAATTTTTTTATTGCATCTTCAATATTATTGTTTGCTAAATTTCCAAAAGCAAGTAAAACATTCTCATCATTTTGAACATAATCTTTAATGTTTTCAATAAAATCAATTGATGTATTGCCTTTGTTAATAAAATTGGTTTTATATCCGTATTCTTCTAATATTTGTGAAGTGTTTTTTCCAATTGTAGCAAATTTTATATTACTATTTAATTGCTTATTTTTATTTGATTTGTGATATTTTTCAAAAAAATATTTAACTCCATTTTTACTTGTGAAAATTATTTTATCAAAGTTGTTTATATTTTCAAATATTTGTTTTTCGTTTGTATTTAGATTTGCTTCATTTATTTCAATCATTGGGTAGCTAATAATTTTGGCTCCCTTTCTTTTTAATATCTCTCCAGTTTTATCAAAGCTGTTATCTGGTCTGGTTGTTATTATTGTTTTTTCAGAAATATCCAAAATTAATGATGTTTTATATTTTGTTAGCTTTGTTATTTTATTGATTATTAAGCAGTTTTGACGCTGCTAAGTTCTATTTTTGCTCACTTTGAAAGGTCAATAAAATCAAAGGAGATGATAAGGGCATTATTTTAATTTTTTCATCGTAGGATTATTAAACAATGATTTCATTTGTGTTTCTGCTACTATATTTAACTGTATCAATCTTTCATTTTGAGGTAATCCATTACGAATAAGTAAAGCATTAATACTCTCTAAATTGCTCAAAATAACTAATTGTTCAATTGTTGCACAATCTCGTATATTTCCTTGTGTATCAGGATTTTTATCTCGCCATTCTTTTGCAGTTTTTCCAAATAAAGCAACATTTAGTATATCTGCTTCATTAGCGTAAACAAAACTAATTTGTTGTTTAGTTAATTTTGGTGGAATTAATTTTTCTTTTACTGCATCTGTATGAATTCTATAATTAATTTTAGACAATGTTCTTTGTAAATTCCATTCTAATGATTTTGTTCGGTTTTCATCATCTTTAAGACGTTGAAACTCCTTTATTAAGTATAATTTGAATTCTGCACTCAACCACGAACCAAATTCAAAAGCAATATCTTTCTGTGCGTAAGTCCCACCGTATCTTCCTGTTTTTGCAAAAATTCCTATTGCATTTGTTTTTTCAATCCATTTTTTTGCAGATAAAGTGAAACGATTATATCCTGCTTGATTTTTAATTCCCTCGAATTCGAGGGAATTAAAATTTGAATTGTATAATTGTTCCCAAATTCCTAGAAAGTCAATAGTATCTTTATTTCTTAACCAGTTTTCAATTACACTACTACCACCAAATTTTTTAGACATGTCAGTTAAAGAAATGAAATCTTGTTCGTTTTTCTCAACAATGGCTACTTCTGTATCTTTAACAACTATTTTTTGAGTTTTTTTCATCTATAATATAACTGAAGTTTCGGAGTTTATAACATCTTAAATATCAAAAAGTTAAAAAATTA
>JAOZQN010000235.1 GCA_029932195.1 Bacteroidales bacterium
ATGTGTCAGATACAATAAAAAGAAATATCCACTTGAGCTGAAAATTCATTATGGCGAAAAAACTATTCCACAAGGTTTGGAGCAACTATCGGAATATATGGATGGTTTTGGCGAAAAAACTGGCTGGCTAATAATCTTCGACCGCAGAAAAATACAAAATTGGGACGAAAAATTATACTGGAAAACTGAAAAATACAAAGATAAAACTATTAATATTGTAGGTTGTTAAATAAATAAAAACTTCAAAATCTCAAAATTTGCAAAATTCACACATATTACTAATATACACTGGCGGAACAATTGGAATGGTAAAAGACTCAGAGTCAGGAAGTCTTAAACCATTTAATTTTAGCAATATATATGAACAAATACCTGTTCTAAATCAATTTAGCTGCAAAATAGACTCAATTTCTTTTGACCCAGTTATTGACTCTTCAAATGTTGATGCTGAATTTTGGAAAAAATTAGCTCATATAATAAAAGATAATTACGAAAAATATGATGGTTTTGTAATCCTTCACGGAACTGATACAATGGCTTTTACAGCATCAGCACTAAGTTTTATGTTGGAGGATTTATACAAACCAGTAATTCTCACAGGTTCTCAGCTCCCAATTGGAATGCTACGAACAGATGGCATGGAAAATCTTGTAACTTCCATAGAAATTGCTTCTGCCAAAGAAAGCAGCAAAGCTCTTGTGCCAGAAGTTTGTATCTGTTTTGAAAGCAAACTTTACAGAGGAAATAGAGCGACAAAATATAATTCTGAATATTTTAGTGCTTATAAATCACATAATTATCCACTTTTAGCGGAGGCTGGAATAAATATCAAATTTAATAAAAAAGCAATTCATTATCCCGAGCATCAAAAAATATTGAGAATTTATGATAATTTTTGTAATAATGTTTCTATCCTAAAAATATTTCCTAATATAAATAAAAATACTGTTTCGGCAATTTTTAAAACTAAAAATTTAAAAGGCTTAATTATAGAAACTTATGGTTCTGGTAATGCTCCAACAGAAGACTGGTTTATTAAAGAGGTAGAGCAAGCTATTGAAAAAGAGATAATTGTTGTAAATATTACGCAATGTAGCAAAGGGCAAGTTGATATGGGACGCTACGAAACAAGCCTGAAACTCAAACAAATAGGAGTAATAAGTGGACAAGATATGACTACCGAAGCGGCAATCACAAAATTGATGTTACTGCTTGGTCAAAATCTTAGATATGAGGAAGTTAAAATGTATATGCTAAACTCTCTCGCAGGAGAACTAACAAGTTAAAAATTATACTTTATAAATTTTCATCATGCTTTTCTTCTCACAATGAGGGCATTTGAGAAATTTAACAGGACTTCCTTTGGCTTTATATCGCACACCTCCGATTTCCCAAATACTTGATTCTTTGCCACATTCGCAAGTAAATCGCCATTTTTCAGACTCCTCCATTGCTGCTGTAAAATAACTCTCCGATGAGATTTTTTTCATTAATTTTTGACTGCTACTTAATTGCATAATTTTAGTTTTTAGTGAATAACAAAAATAACTGTTTTTTTTGATTTAATCAAATATTTATTAAATTGCTGGCTTTAAAAATTATAAAATAAACATAAAAAAACAAATTGATGACAATCTTTTACAAAAATACAACGACGAATTTGCAGGATACATAAATATTCTTTTAGAAATTAATAGCCTAATAACCAATAATTAACAATACGACAATTCCACAAAATGCCAAAAATAGAACGACAATTACAAGGAGCTTTAAATACCGCTTTTTCGGAGGTTATAAAAGAACGAAACCTATCGGAAAGTCTTAGTCCTTATACTGTTATAGAAGAGGAACGAGCTGATATAACAATAAAAGACAAGGACGGAAAAATCGTATTTTTTATTGAACTAAAAGACCCTACAACAAAAGCTGGAAAATCAGTTTTTGATAGCAAAACTGTTATTCGTGAAATTTCACGTTGCAATAAAATGGGAAATATTTATTTTGGCTTGTGTAATTTTATCAACACCTCTATTATTAATTCTAAAGACCCTGCAAATAATGCAAATTTTAAAGATAGTGGCTTCTTTAATCATTTAGATATTAGTCGTTTACAAAATAAGTTTAATATTACAGAGCCTATTCAATTAAAGCTCAAAAAAATTGCAAATTGGTATGTAGATTTTGCTTTGGATATAATAAATAATAAGGCGATAAAAACCTCGCCTATTGATGAATTATTTATTTTTAAAATAAAAAGTCTCATAGAAATATATATTGACGACTTAACCTCCGAAATTTGGAATAAATTTAACAATAATAGAGAATTTAAAAATAAAATTGAACAATATGCAAATGAACAACAATGGACAATACCAACTGATTATGAGCAAATTGAAAATTTAATTTACATTGTTTCATTAATGCTTATTTCCAAACTTATATTTTATAAAGCTTTTTTTGATAACAACGAATGGACTGGTATAGAAGAGTTAAAAATCCCAAATAAGATAGCAGAGGTTAAAGAACTCAATGAATATTTATGGAGAGAATATTTTGACGTTTTTAAACGAGAAACCAATGATTTTGAACTACTTCTGGGCGAAAAAAACGACCTTGTAAACGAAATTGCTTTTTCTTGCCAAGAAATTATACCACTCGTAAAAGATGTTATTGACACTCAAAATATGTTTGATTTTAGCAAAATTGAATACGATATTATTGGACGTATTTTTGAGCAACTTATCCGAGAGGACGAACGACACAGACTCGGACAATATTTTACGCCACCCAATGTTATTGATTTGATAAATTCATTCTGTATTCGCACTGGTAGAGAGAAGGTTATAGACCCTTCTTGTGGTTCTGGAACATTTTTAATTAGGGCATATATTCAAAAGAAAAAAATGCTAAATGTAAATCATCGTTATGTTTTAAAAGATATTTATGGAGTGGATATTTCCAGTTATGCAGTTTATTTATCAATGCTAAATTTAGCAATTAGAGATGTTACAAAAGTCTCATACCCACGTATATTACAGAAAGATTTTTTCCATATTTCAAGAAGTAAAAAAGAAAAGTTTTTGATTGATAAAAATAGCACCGAAAAATTAAAACTTGATAATTTTGATGCCATTATTGGAAACCCTCCATACACACGGCAGGAAGATATAAACACATTTTCAAACAAAAAACAAATTTGTAATACCATTGAAAATGAATGGAGTATAAAAAAACTTGACAGAAGAAGTTCAATTTATTCATATTTCTTTTTTCATGCAGGAAGTTTACTAAAAGAAAATGGATATTTGGGTTTTGTTACTTCAAACTCCTGGTTAGATGTAGATTATGGCAAAAAACTACAAGACTGGATACTTACTAACTTTGAAGTAGTTGCAATTATTGCCTCTGGTAAAGAACGTTTTTTTTCCAGTGCAGATATAAATACAAATATAACAATCCTAAAACGACAATCTAACGATAACAAGCGAGATAATAATATTGTTAAATTTGTATATTTTAAAGATTTTTTGACAAATATATTGAAATCCAACAGAGGAAAATTTGAAGCTATAAGAGAGCAAATAGAAACAACTAATAACAAGTTTGAAGACGACAAAATAAAAATAACTCCAATACTTCAATCTAATTTAATAGGTGAATATAAATGGAGTAAGTATCTTAAAGCTCCAGATATTTATTGGGAAATAATAAATAAAGCTGGCAAAAAATTAGTTAATTTTAAAAATGTAGCTAAAAATAGAAGGGGTGTTACAACAGGAGTAAATGATTTTTTCTATTTAGAAGATGTAACAGATTGGCTTATAGATGAATATTTACCTGTAGTAAGAAATAATATTGATGGTTTGAATGTTGCAGATATAAAAGAATACAGGTTAAAAGTAGTCCGAAATGGTTTAGGTGAAGTTTGGCTAATAGAAGAGGAATTTCTTCGTCCTGTCCTAAAAACAACAAAAAAACAAACAAAATATGCAGTAAAAGAAGAAGACTGTGAAAATAATGTTGTTTTAATATTTGGCTTAATTTCAAATTACTTTATAAAATATGACGATGAAAATAAAAAATCTGTTTATGACATAAAAAAATATAAGAATGATATAAAATTAAAATATTCCTATGTTTACGAATATATAAAATGGGGAGAAAAAAATGAAATAAAAGGAAGCATAGTTGCAGAAAAACCTTCGTGCAAATCCAGACCTGCATGGTGGGACTTGGGGTTGCAAAAACCACAAGACATGGCTATCTTACGATTTAGAGATAAACGAAATTGGACACCAACAGTGAGCAATAATATTTATGTTGGAGACACAATGTTTATTGCAACTGCCAAAAATGAGAGTAAAAAAGCATTGTATCAATTATCATTAAACACTTCATTTTCAATACTTCAAACAGAATTAATTGGCAGAACAAATCTTGGAGACGGACTGCTAACAATATATGGTAGCGAGGTTGACGAACTATTAGTTATAAACAAGGCAAGTAAAAAAGAAATAAAAATTATTGAAAAAATAGTTGGGAAATTTAAAGATACAGAAATAAAAACTATTTTTGATGAACTTGGTTCAGATGGTTCTAAAAAAATAAAATTAGAAAATGTATCTGATTTTAGAATTGAAATGGATACTGCCTTCTTAAAATTAGTTGGTTTCAAAGAAAATGAAATTGATAATATTTTATTAGATTTATACAAAGAATTAATTAGAATAATTAATATTCGTAGAACAAAACCAGAAAGCATTGTAAAAGAAAAAAAGAACGGTAAACACAAGAATATTACCTTATTATCAAAAGAATTTGAAAATCAGATTATTGAATCTAAAATAAAAATATCAAATACACCAGCTTTATTAAGAAAACTGAAAAAAATAGTAACAAAAATAACTTTTGATAAAAAATTACAAGAAAAATTAATTCATAATTTTTGGAAAACAAAATTTAACGAAAAACCAGAAATATATAAACTTGAAAATAAAAAACAAACAAAGATTTTTTAATAGAATTAGAATAGAAAAACCAATAACAAATATACTAATAAATCAATATACCAAAATACATGTATAGAATAAAATCAAAAATCAAGACGGATTCGCCTGAGTTTAAGAAGAATCAGGAAGAATTTATGAAAGTTCTGAATGAATACAAAGAACGACTTGCGAAGGTGAAAAAAGGAGGTTCGGAACGAGCAGTAGCAAAGCACAAAAAACGAGGTAAACTACTTGCACGTGAGCGAATTGACTTGCTTGTTGATGCAAATACACCGTTTATGGAATTATCGGCACTTGCGGCAAACGACCAATTTGACGGTCAATTTCCTTCGGCAGGAATTATTACAGGAATTGGAGTAATTCAAGGAAAAGAAACGCTGATAATTGCCAACGATGCAACCGTAAAAGGTGGAACTTATATCAAAGAGACAATCAAGAAACATGTTAGGGCACAAGAAGTTGCAATGGAAAATAGCTTGCCATGTGTTTATATGGTAGATTCGGGAGGAGTATTTTTACCAGAGCAAGCAAATGTTTTTCCAGATAAATATGATTTTGGACGATTTTTCTTTAATCAAGCAAGAATGTCGGCAGCAGGACTGCCACAAATTGCTATCGTAATGGGGTCATGCACAGCAGGTGGTGCGTATGTGCCAGCTATGAGCGACGAAACAATTATTGTAAAAGAACAAGGCACTATTTTTATTGGAGGACCACCACTCGTAAAAGCAGCAACTGGCGAAGAAGTTAGTGCTGAGGAACTTGGCGGTGCAGATGTTCACACATCAATTTCGGGAGTAGCAGACCACTATGCCGAAGACGACAAACATGCTATCCAGATTTGTAGAAATATTTTTGAAACTTTGGAACTCAAAGAAAAGCAAAATTTAGATATTTCTGAACCAGAAGAACCTTTTTACGACCCAAAAGAACTTTACGGAATTGCCCCAACAGACCTCAAAAAACCTGTAGACTCTCGCGAGATTATTGCAAGAATGGTAGATGGTAGTAAATTTCAGGAGTTTAAAGCAAGATATGCTCCAACAATTGTAACTGGTTTTGCAAAAATTATGGGATTTCCTGTCGGAATTATAGCCAATAATGGTGTTCTTTTTTCAGAAACTTCGCTAAAAGCAGCTCACTTTATTGAACTTTGTTCGGCTCGGAATATTCCTATCTTATTTTTGCAAAATATTACAGGTTTTATTGTTGGTAAAGAATACGAACACAAGGGAATAGCCAAAGATGGAGCAAAATTTGTCCATGCAGTTGCGAACGCCAATGTGCCAAAATTTACGGTTGTTTTTGGAGGTTCGTTTGGTGCAGGAAACTATGCAATGGCAGGTCGTGCCTACGAACCACGATTTTTATTTATGTGGCCCAACGCAAAAATCTCTGTCATGGGTGGTGAACAAGCTGCAAATGTGCTTATTACCGTAAAACAAGACCAACTAAAAGCCAAAGGCAAAGAAATGAGCCAAGAGGATATTGATAAGTTAAGAAACTCTATTTTAACGAAATACGAACACGAAGGCTCTGCCTATTACAGCACATCTCGCCTGTGGGACGACGGAATTATTGACCCAACAGACACTCGCAAAATTATTGCTATGGGAATTGCTACTTCACTAAATAAAAAATATCCCGAAACAAAACACGGAATTTTCAGAATGTAAGATAGTTGTCAAGTTGAAAGTTCTCAAGTTAAAAGTTGGGTAAACCCTTATGGCACTCCTAAAAACTCAAAAATCAAGGCTTTCAAAATTCTTAAAGTTTGAGTTTACTCCTGTAAATGAGCATTTTAATAATTTTGTATAACGCAGAGTTTTTGGTTTTTAGGAATGCCCTTAAATAAGAAGTTTTATTTTGATAATTTGTCAGGCATTTTAAAAATGTCTGACAAATATATAAACACAGAAAAAAATATGCACTCAGAAATAGAAAAATTAATTAAAATGGCTTCTAAAAATGGAGACATTTCTCAAAAAGAGAAAGATATTATTCTTAGAAAGGCTAATAATCTTGGACTTAGCATTGACGATATTTCTAAAATTGACAAAATTATTAAAGATATTAATAAGCCTCTAACTGAATCAGAAATAAACAAAATTGGTGCAAAAGAGATTATTATTTGTCCTAATTGTGGAGCAGAAACATCAAGAGAATCAGCGAATTGTGAATACTGCGAATTTGTGCTTGCCAACAAAGAAGCAAGAAGTAAAATTGATAACTTTATTCTGAAAATTGAGGATGATTTTGTAAAAATAAATACGCTTGCCAAAGTTACTTTTGTAGAATTATCTTTATTTTTTGCGGTAATTTATTTTTCTGTATTTGCTAATTTATCTATGGAGTTCAGTCATCTTGAAGGCATGAATTATCGTATGTATGGCTCTCTTTTTATGATTGTTATATCTATTACTCTATTAATGAAAAACAGACGTGCTTTCAGATTCTTCTCCGAGTATGGGAAAATAAAAAAAGAATCTAAACAAAATATAGCAGATTTTTCTAAATACTTTCCAAGAAATAAAAAACTTAAAGAACTAAAAAATAATTTTAACGAAAGAATCACTAAGATTACCAATGATTTACGTAAAAATATTTTGAAGGCTGGTGTTGTGAATGCTATAATTGTTATAATTATTTTTGCAGTATTTTTTATAAATCCCATAAGTTCAAATAAGCATTTATACAAAGATTGTTCTTTTAAAATATCTACAAATAATTTTATTTTTGAATCGGAAAATGGATATGAAACAAATTTTCTTGTAGATGATATTTTTATAACTTTTAGAGAGCAAGAATATATGGGCGAAGATATGGCAGTTTCAATATCAGCAGGTCTTATTAGATTTGATGTTAATGGCGAATTTAATACAAATATTTCAGATAGTATTGATTATGTCTATTATTTTACTTTAGTTATTGATGGAGAGACTGATACACCACTTTCCTTTGTTGGTGCAGTAAATGAATATGACTTTTTTTATCATGAAAAAGAAAAAATAGGCAGTGCAACTATTCTTTTTAACAAATACACAAGCAAAGACGAAGCTTCTCGTTTTATCAAATATATAGAAAAAGCTGATGATTTAAAAATAAAAGTAAAATTTGAAGAGACTATTAAGCAGTAAACATTTCATAATTAACAGTTAGCAGGATTATTAGGAAAATAGCTTTTCGGAGTGGACTCATAAATTAAAGATAAAAAACATGCACATAGAAATAGAAAAATTAGCAAACAAATTATCTCAAAAAGGAAAATTTATAACTACCGATAAGGAAAAAATTATAAAAAAAGCAGGCGAGTTGGGAGTAGATGAATTTGAAGTAGAAATGTATCTTGAAAATTATGAAATAGAGGAAATTAACAATCCAAAAGAGACAAAAAAATGTTCGTATTGTAATGCTAATATTCCATTTATCTCAAATGTTTGTAGCTTTTGTGGCAAAGAATTAACTCTCTCAAATGAAATTTCTGACGAAGAATTAATTGCAAATATCAACAAAAATATTAAGACAATTGAAAAAATAAGAATACCTTCTGTTTTTGAACTTTTGTTAAAATATGGAACAATCTTTTTTGGAGTTTTATCTATTGTAACTATCTTAATTACAGTTGTTTTCTTTCCTGGCACAATATCATTGAGAGTAGTGCTTTATGTTATTCTTGGAATTGGCTCGTATTTTTATTATAAAAACATGAAATCAGCAACACCTAATTTTAATCAGGAAATAGATAAAACCGTTTTTACTTTTGAAAAAAATCAGAATCTTTTTAAACTTTATTATAGTAATAACTCTGAAATTCAAAATATTACAGAAAAATTTAATAATAAAGTCAATAAGATTAGAACAAATATAAAATCGGCAATAAAATCTACTGTAGCAATATATATTACTTTATTTATAGTTCTAATTGGTTTATTGTTGGTTTCTACCATGAAAAATGGATATTCATATTTGGAAAAAAACGATACAAATATTATCAAATTCACATCTGAAAATATTTTTATTACAGGAAATTTTAATAATTTAATAGAAGTTGTAGGCAATGATTTTGAAATAGTTATAATAAAAGATGAATATAGTAGTAGCAAGAAGAAAAAATATTATGCTGAAATAGAAATAAATTTGAACTCAAATAAATTAGACTCTACAAAACTTGGTGATTTAGAAAAACTTGAACTTAATTTTGTTAATGGCAACGAAAAATCTATAAAAAATATGCCAACTTTTAGTTTCTCCGAAATAGATTTTATGGATACTTCTACTACATTTTATTATCTTTTTGAAAATATTAATAGTGCAAATCAGTTTATAAAAACATTGGAAAATAAAGATGTAAATTTATTAATATCAACTTTTTAGGCAAATTAAAATTAATAATTAGCCAATTTAAGCGAAGTTATTTTTTTCTTT
>JAOZQN010000236.1 GCA_029932195.1 Bacteroidales bacterium
ACACTTATAATGAGCTTTAAATAAATAATTTACAAACTCCGAAACTTCAGTTATTAACATCTTTCTTTTCTCTTCTCTTGTAAATCTTCTATATTTTTTAATTTATTTCAACTCAAAAACATACTGAATAGTTCTTATTCTTTGATAAGTTTTTGAACAAAATTAACAGTTTCAGAATTTATTTTGATAATATAAACTCCTTGAGACTGTTCAATTTTATCTAATTGATATTAAGCTATTTAATCAAAATAAATAACAAAAAAGCGAATGTTATAAATTGCTTATATTTAATAAGTTAAAGGAATAGTCTAAAAATTATTAATGAGAATCAATAACTTACATATTTTATTTATTTGTTATTATGCACTCGCAAAAAATGACTTTTTATAAGTTCTTCTTTTTCATTAAGGTAATTAAAATGTCCTTTTCTTAATATTTGATATATTATCAATAATTACGAATAATTAGAGCAATGTCTATATGTTTTTAACTTATAAACAACTATAAAACAAGTTGTTGAAAAAAACTGTCTATATGATTTTTTATTTTATAAAAATGAACAGTCTCGTCAATATGAGTTAGAGGACATCTCTACTGAATATGGACAAGCAAATGCAGAGTTTAAAGACAAAAAATTTGAAATAACGTTTCACATAGAAATGAAAATAAACGAATACGATGGAGGATATTTAGAAGAGTTTTTAATTGTAGATAATGTTAAATTGTTGGAAAATTAATAATTGAGTGTGTAACATATTGGGGAGTTTGGTTGCAGATTACAGGTTTTGCAATGCGATTATGATTTATTATCTTTTTATTTCACTTTTGCGAAACTTGCAACTTGTAATACTTTCCAGTCTATTTATTCACCCTCTCACTTTGAGTGAGGGGGTGAATCTTTTTAAACCATTTCCTTTTCACCAAAAAAAACGTCCTTTTTGTCCCAGATAAACCATTTTATCACATTTATTTGTTATTTATCACATAAAGTTGATATTTAATTAAAACTGTTTTATAATTGCAAAATAATTGTCTTAACCATGATTGTCTTGATTTATAATCTAATTAATCTTAAAATCAAGATAATCATGGTCAAGACAATTACAATATTAATTTTATAAACTCATAAAAACCATGAAAAAAACATTTTTAACAACATTATTTGTATTGATAATATTTAGTGTATTTGCACAAAACGATTACACACAAACAATTAGAGGGCGAATTTTAGATTCGCAAACAGAAGAGCCAATAATAGGAGCTGCCGTAAAAATAACAGATTCAGATCCTATGCAAGCAACTGTAACTGACGTAGATGGCGAATTTATTTTAGAAAATATAGCTATTGGGAGACAAAGCGTAGAAATAACTTTTATTGGATACGAACCAATATTTTTAAGAAATTTGATAATTGTAAGCGGAAAACAAACCGTTTTGGAATTAAAGATGGAAGAGAAAGTTGTTCAGATTCAAAATGTGGTTGTAAAAGCAACTTCAAATAAAGCGAAAGCAAACAACGATATGGCAAGTGTGAGTGCGAGGTCATTTTCGGTGGAAGAGACTGAAAGATATGCAGGTAGCTTGGGCGACCCTTCACGTATGGCGGCAAATTTTGCGGGTGTAATGTCTGTTGCCGACCAGCGAAATGATATTGTTATTAGAGGAAATTCGCCCTTCGGTTTGCTTTGGCGTTTGGACGGAATTGACGTGCCAAATCCTAATCATTTTGGCTCACTTGGTTCTACGGGAGGTCCTGTTAGTATGCTTAATAATAATTTATTAGCAAACTCCGATTTTTTTACTGGAGCATTTCCTGCTGAATATGGCAACGCACTTTCGGGAGCTTTTGACCTAAATATGCGTGCTGGAAACAATCAAAAATACGAGGCTCTTGGACAAGTAGGTTTTAATGGTTTTGAAGTTGGTATAGAAGGTCCTTTTTCTAAAAAAAGCAAAGCATCATTTATTGCAAATTTCAGATATTCTACTCTCGAACTTATGAACGACATGGGAGTGCCTGTTGCAGGAGGAGCAGTGCCTCAGTATAAAGACCTTACATTTAAAATAAATGTGCCACGTGGTAAGTTTGGTAAATTATCTATTTTTGGAATTGGAGGTTTAAGTTATATAGAAATGTTAGATAGTCAGGGAGATAGTGCAAGTTTTGGTTTTGGAAATACAGATTTGCGTTATGGCTCAGATATGGCTGTTGTAGGATTAAATCATACCTATTATTTTAACAAAACAACTCGCTTTGTTACAAGACTTTCTGCTTCTGGAAGCAGAATTAACACAAAATTAGACTCCTTACAACACAGGGGGGGTAGATACGATTTTTAGATTTTATGGAAGCCAGACTAACGAGATGAGATATTTTGCTTCGGGGGAACTGCACAAAAAGTTTAACACTAAAAACAATATCAAATTTGGAGCAAAATACAAAATATTAAATATTGATTATCTGGACTCTGTATATCTTAATCATCTTGATAAATATGTTAGTCAATTTGATAATTTGAATGATTATATGAATTTTGCAGAGGCTTTTGTTCAGTTTCAGCATAAATTTTCTGATGATTTAACAGCAAATGTTGGAGTTCATGCTCAATATTTATTTTTGAACGAAGATTATGCTGTTGAGCCTCGTGTTGGTTTGCAGTGGAAGTTTTTGCCAAAGCATTCGTTCAATATTGGTGGAGGTATGCACTCACAAACTCACATGACTCCACTTTATTTTATTGAAGAAACCGACAGTATAACCAACAAAACTTCTCGTCCTTTACAAAATTTGAAATTTAGCAAAGCGGTTCATGGAGTTGTTGGATACGATTTTTTTGCTTCACAAAATTTCAGAATAAAAGCAGAAGGATATTATCAACATGTTTACGACATCCCTGTTTCTGAAACAAACAAACAATTTTCCTTGTTAAATACTGGTGATGATTTTTCCGAAGGAGCAACTTATATGGACATGGAAAATAAAGGAACTGGAACAAATTATGGTTTGGAACTTACAATAGAAAAGTTTTTTAGTGATAATTACTATTTTTTGGTAACAACTTCTTTGTTTGAGTCTAAATATGAAGGTTGGGACGGAGTTGAAAGAAATACGAAATTTAATGGAAATTATGTATTTAACGCTCTCACTGGCTACGAATTACAGCTTGGTAAAAAAGCAATTTTGGCATTGGATTTAAAAGCCGTTTATGCAGGAGGTAAAAGGTATATTCCTATTGACGTTCAGGCTTCTACCGATGCAAGTGATATAAGATACGATTGGGAACATGCTTTTGAAGACCGCCACGATGACTATTTTAGAGTAAATGCAAGGCTATCATTTAAGCTAAGTGCCAAGCATTTAAGCCAAGAATGGGCTTTGGATATTCAAAATCTCACAAATCATCAAAATATTTATTCACAAAGTTGGAATTCGGCAACCAACGAAATACAAACCGATTATCAGCAAGGATTATTTCCAATGATGACTTATAGACTTATGTTTTAGTAAATGAATTGAGTGTGTAACATATTGGGCTTTTAGCTTTTGGTAGTTGACTTTTGGCTTCGCAAAGCGATAAAAACTAAGCCAATAGCCTCTGTTACGTTATACACTCAAATCATTTATAATGAACAATTGGCTTTCGCCAGATAATTTTATAATCGCATTGCGACATTGTTCATTATAAATTATTCATTAACTTAATATATTTTTGTTGCATTTTGCACTACTTCTATATTTTCGCCTGATTGTGTGAGAATAAATAAGCCGTATTCTTTGGCGAGTTCAATAGCTTTGTCCTCAAAAGTAAATGCTGCTATTGCTCCACGAACCTTATAATTTTTCTTTTCAGGATATAATATTTTATATTTTGGTATTTGTTTTTCCACTAATTTTATAACATGTTGAGCTTTAAATTTACTTTTTACTTCCACAAGAATAACAACATCTGTATTTGTAAGAACAATATCATACTCACCTTTTAAGCCTATATTTTTTCTATATCTATTGTTATTTCGGTCTATTTCTTCTATTTCTATACTCATTAATTGCATGTTTTTTTTCAAGCCGTTGTAAAAAAAGTCTTCGGCTATTTCTCCATTGCTTTTTCCTATTCCGCCGAGTTCACCCTGAACCTCTTTCATCTGACTGCGTAAAGCCTCCCATGATTTATCCGATTTTGCCCAACGTTGCTCATCGGCTATTCTACGTTTTTCATCGGCAACTCTTCGTTTTTCATCGGCAACTCTTCGTTTTTCATCGGCAACTCTTCGTTTCGCACGAAGTTTACTCTCTTCTACTCTGCGTTCTTCGTCTTTTTTATCTCGTTCTATTAACATTCTTTTGTTTGTTAATTCCAATTCGTAAATTAACTTCAAAACACTATTATATGTAATTTCTTGTTCCATTTATCCTTTTTTTATGAAAAATTATTTTTTACAAAGGTAATGTTTTTTTGATGAAAAAGGTGGAAATCTCTGGACTTTTAATAAAAACAGCTACTGAGGTTTGAAACTTAGTAGCTGTTGAAAATTTTAAATGTGTTTTTTCAAAAAAACATTTTTATTACAAAAAAAGTTACCGCCAAAACTGTTACAACAACCGAAACTGTTTTGAACCAAGTTTGCCAAATACGCAATGCTTCTTTTTTATCTTCGGGATTGGTAGTATGTTTGTTGCTATACTGATGAAAATGGGTATGGCAATTTGGACAAATTTTAACTGTTTTTCCTTTTTTTCCAAATTTACTTTTTGGTAAAATATGATGTTCATGAATATAAAAATGTGTATTACATTTTCTACAAATTCCTTTTTTTGCTTCTTTCATTTTTATAATTCTTTTGTTATTGTAAATTGCAAATAGTAATCTTTAAGTTCATCGTTGTATGAAACCGGAATAAAATCAATAGAATATTTATCTGTTCCTTTGCGTTCCATCAGATTGATACATTGCATTATATTAGCAAATTTACTTATATCTGCTCTTATCAAATACTCGGACATAATTTTATCAAAACATTTTTCATTGGGATTAATTTCTTTTCTCGGATTAGAAACAAAAACACTCAAACCAATTGAGTTATCGTCGTTATCGTAGTCAGATGCCATAAATACTTCTGTTTTATCGGAAGGTATAATTTTGTATAACTCTTCTGTCTCTAAAGCTGTTACTTGCATTTTATCTAATCCTTTATAGATTTTATCAAAGGCTTGCGATAGTTTTAAAACGCTTATTTTGGGAGTGCTATCATTCATAAAAAGGAGATTTTGTTGAAATATGATTGTTTTGCATTGCAAAGATAATATTTTTTTTTGGAAAAAGGAAAATACTGTAGCTTTTAGATAAAAACAGCTACTGAAGTGGGAAACTTAGTAGCTGTTAATTTATAAAATTAACTAATTACACTCTTTTTTCTAAATTTTGTATGAATCACTTAGACTAACGTTCACTTAACGCAGCAATTCTCATTTTAAAGATTTTACACTAATAATCAGAGCTTTATAATTTGCATTTTCGTAATGTTTTTATTCTAATTTAGATAAAAAACTATCCAATTCTATTAATTTTCATCAAAAGACCTATAAAATAGTTGTTTAAATTTTTATGCTAAGAAAAATTTGTTTTTCCAAAATGAGAATTGCTGCACTTAACGTATATTTCCGTTGTTCGTTTCTGGTGTTTTATTCTTTTTAGAAGTCCATTCTATATTAGCAAAAGCTCCTACAAGAATTATTGGTTCGTTGGTAAATTTCTTGTCTTCATATCCTTCATCAATAGCATAGTATTGCCGTCCTTCTACGTATATGTTCAAATAATTTGTTTGAACAATTAATTTTGCACCCGGACCAACATAGTTTTTCCCGCTGTAATTAGCTCCCATTACTTCTTTAAAACTTCTCTGATAAGCATCTGACTCGTTGTTGAGTAAAAAATTTAATTGTAAAGAAAAGCCTATCAAAAAACCTCCTATTGTAGGAACTTCTTTTTTCACATAACTATATTGTGTGCCAAGACTTACATTAAATGTAGAAAAACGATAATCTAAATTATTTTTTTCAATATTATAGGGTCTGTAATACATATCTGCAAATAGACGAAATAGTTGATATTCATTTTTGTTGCGTGTGCCAAATATGCGACTCAAAGAATTGCCTTGCCAACCAATGTGTAAAAGTGCATCTTCGGAAAAAGGAAGTTTGTTTACCGAAAAACTATCTACCGGCTGTTTTACTATTTTGTTTAAAGCGAAAGGGTCCCAACCTACAATTATAGGATTAAAATCTACAAGAAATTGGTGGAACTTCTGACTTTTACCTCGCTTGCGATACAAGGCATTTACTATAAAGCCTGTTTGTGAAGTGTTACTTAAAGAAGAACTTAATTTTTGTCCACTCCCCTTGTCCATTGATAAGCCTCCATAAAATGCCATATTTACCTCGTCGGGGGTTATTGATAGTTTTAATGGCACAAAATGTTGTGAATATGTTGCAATACTTATCATTATTGCAAATGTTATTAATATTATTTTTTTCATCTTTATTGTGTTTTTAGAATTAATGTTTGTTTTATCAATTATTGAGACGTGCCACATGGCACGTCTCTACGATAATTGTTACGGAACTATTTCAATACCTTCTCCTTTTTTTTCACAACAAGAATTTTGATTGCACAGGTGGAAAAATATTAAAAATATATTTGATGCGTAAATAATCGTTGTGAACCATATTTGTTTTATCAATTATTGAGACGTGCCACATGGCACGTCTCTACATAGGATAATTGTTACGGAACTATTTTCAATACTTTCTCCTTTTTTTTCACAACCAGACTTTTGATTGCACAGGTGGAAAAATATTAAAAATATATTTGATGCGTAAATAATCGTTGTGAACCATATTTGTTTTATCAATTATTGAGACGTGCCACATGGCACGTCTCTACATAGGATAATTGTTACGGAACTATTTCAATACCTTCTCCTTTTGGTTTTATTCTGCCTTTTATTTGTGTCTTCTTTTTGGCATCATAAATAGATCTTATTAAATCGTTTTGGTTCATTATCCATGTTCTGCATTTTAATACAGTTCCTTGTAGAGCATCAGAATAATTATTATCTGTTACTTGAATTAATTTATTTGCTTTTAATTCATCTTCTAATTCGAAGATTAAACCGAGGTCGGCATCGTAACATTGATCTGGAATAAAAATATTAAATTCACGTCCGTCCATTGCATAAGTGTAGTAGTTGCCAGTCATTTGTATCATATATTCTTCAATATATTTATTTATTATTTTTTCTATGGCATCTTTTTCTGCTTTTGCCGTAGTGGGAGCTTCTCCTGTGCCTTTTCTAAATTCGTCTAATACAAACGAAGTAGTATTTACATTAAATATTTGAATATGAAGTTCCACTTCTGCACGTTTGCCGTTGGGAACATCGGTTACATTTATTCTACGAATTTCTCTTATTATTACTGCTATTTGAGCATCTACATTTTGTGAATGTTTTACACAATTTAGCAGTTCTCTGTAATAAGTTGTTTTGGTTAAATCAATATTTTGCGTTTGGCAAACAGGCATAACATCAATATTTTTTATAGAAGTCATTTTATATTGAAAACCAGTAAGTTTAGATTGTAATCTGCTTCTTGCATATTCGTAAACTTCCACATTATCTACCGCAATATGAGGAGGATACAGAACAACTGTATTTGGCTTCATCAAATTATCTATGTTTCGGGCAAGGTAGTTCATTAGAGTAAGATTTACCAAAGCATAGTCGGCATAGAAATACCATTTGCCTCGTTTTTTGCTAATGTTGTCGTAATCTACTTTTACCAAGCTTCCTGCATGATACCGTAAGGCAAAACAAACAAGTGCGTTGTTCTCTCTGCAATGGTCGGAAAATAAGGCTTTTAATATTTCTTCTTTTGCCTGTTGCACTACTTTACTACGGTCATCGTCTCTTACTTCTACGGGATAAGATAATTCATATCTAACAAAATATGAGTCTGCCTTCATTTCACTTGGCAGTAGTAAATCGTCGCCGAGTGTATTATTTCCTCCACCGCCACCATTTCCTCCTGGCATCGGAAATATATTATTTTGTTGTGCTATCGTAGGCATTATTCCTACAATAAGAATTAATACTGTTAAAAAAAATAATCGTTTCATTGGTTAATTGGGTTAAAAGTTAATAAATTTATTTGATTGTTTACATGTTTCCAAGTCTTACACGTTTCCAAGTGGCTACGCCACGTTGGAAAGTGTAATATTTGAAAACATGTGATTTTCTATTTTCCTGAATGTAAGGTTAAACCTATTCCTGCTTTAAAAAACGGACTGTAACCTCCGTTTACTGCATCTTCTCGCCAAACGGCATCGGCATGTAGGCTTAGGTAACTTAAATCTACCGAGATACCGCCTCCAAAAGAGGGGACAGGTGAGTCGCTTTTAAAATTGTCTTCGTCAATAAAATTTTTGGCAACATAAATGCCTGCAAGTGGATAGACCGACATGCGAAAAAAACTCGCCCTACTGTAATAGGTGTTTTTAACAGCAGATATTAATGCTACATTTATTCCTACATGTGCAAAAAAATCGCTATATAACAAAAGATGCTTATTGGAATTGTATTGTTTTATGTAGTTAGAATAATACAAACCTTCGCCAGCTTTTACTCCCGACTCTAATAAGAAACCTATTCTTTTGCTTCCCATTCCAATTCTTGCACCAAGCGTAGTAAACGAGAAGTTGTAAAATACGGCTGGTGATAATACTTCTACTTCGTATATTTTTGCATCGGGTAGTTTGTCGGTGTTTGGCGTAAATTCGGTGTTATACAATTTTGCTTTAAATTCTATATTGTAACCAGTTTTTACGTTTTTGTATTTTTTCAAACGGTTTTCTCCTACTTCGGCATATACGTCTCCATTTTTTAATATTTTAGGTTTTATTTTATACAAGTATCCTTTTTTGCCGTCCAAAGTGTAGCTAAAAAGATATACATTATCGGACTCTTTGCCAACGCATTTAACGTCTTTTGCCGTTGGCGATTGACTGTAAGCAAGCGAACTCGCAAACAACCAGATTAGTAGTGTGGTTATTATTTGTTTTTTTTGCATTTTGTTTTTAGTTTAGTTAGATATTTTGGCGTTTTTCATATCCACTTTACACTTTCTGCTTTTCTCATTAGCGTAGGTTTAAAACCCTACGCTAATGAGCTGAGATTTAAGTCGTTATTGTATTTTTTATTTTACAAACAAATAAAAAAAGTGTAAACTACTTTTGATTAGAGTGTGTAACATATCGGGGGAGTGTTACAAGTTACAGGTTGCAAGTTTCGCAAAGCGAAAGAAAAATGATTGTTTTTTTTATGAAAAATACAAAAAATAATTATAATAAATCATAATTTATAATCGCA
>JAOZQN010000237.1 GCA_029932195.1 Bacteroidales bacterium
TTTTTTTTTAATTTTTTATCTTTTTTTTGATACTGGCTGTGTAGTTACTAAATTTCTTTCTTTTTTTACCATAAAAAACTTTGGTATTATATAATAAATTTGTTTATTTTGTGAAAATTAGCTAATGTTGAATTAGCCTAGAAATTGTTAAAAAAGAATAACTAAAACTTTAATAAAAATGGAAAATATTTTAATTATTGGAGCAGCCGGACAAATAGGTTCGGAATTAACTCTCTCTTTACGAGAAATTTATGGAAATGAGCATGTTTTTGCTACCGACCTAAAAAAACCAGCAAAAGATGTTTCGGAAACAGGACCTTGGGCTATTTTAGATGTTTTGGATAACAAAAGGTTAGTGCATTTTGTTATCAGGCATAATATAACTCAAATATACCATCTTGCGGCAGTTTTATCTGGAAATGCAGAAAGAATTCCAATCCAGGCATGGAATATTAATATGGAGGGGTTGATGAATATTTTAGACCTTGCAAAAGAAATTCCAGAGATAAAAAAAATATTTTGGCCCAGCTCTATAGCTGTTTTTGGACCAACAACTCCACGTCAAAATACTCCACAACTAACTATAACAGAGCCTAATACTGTTTATGGAATAAGTAAAATTGCTGGGGAGAGATGGTGCGAATATTTTTTTGAAAAATATGGTGTAGATGTCAGAAGTATCCGTTATCCTGGGTTAATTAGTTACAAAACAGAACCAGGAGGAGGCACAACAGACTATGCCGTAGAAATTTTTTACGAAGCAATAAAAAATGGTAAATACGAATGTTTTTTAGAAGAAAATACTTATTTGCCAATGATGTTTATGTCTGATGCAATAAAAGCAACAATAGATTTGATGGAAGCTAAACCAGAAGATGTGAAAATTCGTTCAAGTTACAATGTGGGAGGAATAAGCTTTTCGCCAAAAGAACTTAGTAACGAAATAAAAAAACATATGCCAGATTTTGAGATTACTTATAAATCAGATTTTAGACAAAAAATTGCAGAAAGCTGGCCTCAAAGCATCAACGACCAAGAAGCAGAAAAGGACTGGGATTGTAAAACTACAATAAAAATAGAAGAGATGACTAAAATTATGTTGGACGGCGTAAGAGAAAAGCTACAATAAAAAGACAAAATTGTCTTTTTATTTGTTTTTTAATATTATATATTATAAATTTGCGTCTTAATTTTAAAAAAATAAAACAATCATGGAAGAAAATAAAACTTGCTTAGTTTGCAAAAAAACAGAAGACGAAATTCCTTTAATTTTATTGACTTATAAAGGAAAAGATTTAAGAATATGCCCACAGCACATGCCAGTATTAATCCACAATCCACACGAACTTGTTGGTAAATTAGATGGTGCAGAAGGTTTTGAAGCTGGATAATCTTGAAATATGACAAAAAATAAAGAGTGAAAAATTTACTTAAGATTAAATTTTCACTCTTTTTTTTGTTATTCCATCATTGCTTTAACAATGTTCATTGCTCCATCTGCAATGTCCACAATTGTAGCATCGAGCATGTAGCACGGTGTTGTGTAGAGATTATATTTTTCATCTTTTATCACTTCTCCGTGAGTTGTCTCTTTATGAGTTCCTCCCATCTTTTCTATTGCACTTACCATTTGTGGTTCTGTTCCTATTGTAACTTCTGCTTTATCAAGGATTTTTGCAATAATTACAGGTGCGATACATAATGCACCAATTGGTTTATTTTGTTCTGCCATTGCTTTAACTGCATTTTCTACTTCCGAATTAATTTCACAAGCAGGTCCTTTGAAGGCAAAATCTGATAAATTTTTAGCTACACCAAAACCTCCTGGAAATATCAAAGCATCATAATTATCTGCTTTAAACTCTGAAAGGTCGTTGGCTTTTCCACGTGCTATACGGGCTGATTCTACAAGCACATTTCTAGTTTCTTGCATTTTTTCGCCAGTAATATGGTTTATTACATGAGCCTGTTCAATACTTGGTGCAAAAACTTGGTAAGTTCCTCCATTTTTGGCAATTGCATAAAGCGTCATTGTTGCTTCATGAATTTCTGCTCCGTCAAATACTCCTGATCCTGATAGTATTACTGCAAATTTCATAGTATGTTGGTTTATTTGTTTTATTGCCTATTGGTTTGTCAATAAAGGTTTTATATGTGTTATTTTTTTTATTTGTTTGTTCTAAAACCTAATCTTCTTCTTTTTCTTTTTTTATAAAATTTACTAAGTTCTGGTTTTATAGGTTCAAATTCTCTTGAATAACAAATTGTTTTTTTATTAAAAAGTCCTTTATAAAAAGCTTGCGAATGCAGTTTAGGTATTTTTTTGAACCTTTTTAATCGTAGCCTATTAGCTTTCCTTAACGAAAAGTCATAAGCTAAATCATACCTTATAAAGTACATCATGATAATATTAACTGTATCACAATTATTTTGTAGTTCTATTGTTGTCCATTCTAACCCTAATTTCCTTAATAATAATTTATTAGTTTTGTTGGAAATATCAATCTTAAATCTACCATCAATATCAGTTCTTCCAATTAATACTGTGTCAATATTAAAGATGTAAACTCCTGATAATACTTTTAAATCTTCTGAAATAACACAGCCTTGAATTGTTCTATCCTGACAGAAAACATTTTGATTGAAAAAGTATAAAATCAATAGTAATATAATTGTAATTTTCATACTTGTTAATGTTTATTTCTTTTTCCAATTATCTTTTAAGGTAACTGTTCTGTTAAAAACAATTTTATCTTTTGTAGAATCTTTATCAATACAGAAATATCCTGTTCTTTCGAATTGAAATTTATCTAATATTTTGGCATCTTTTACAAATGGTTCAACAAAACAAGTTTTTGTTTCCAAAGAATCTGTGTTTAAATTATCTTTAAAATCGCCACCTTCTTCAACTTTTTCTGGATTTTCTACGGTAAAAAGTCTGTCGTATAATTTTACGTCAGCTTTTATTGCGTGTTGTGCTGACACCCAATGCAAAGTTCCTTTAACTTTTCTGCCATCAGGAGATTTTCCGCCTCGTGAAGCTGGGTCGTAAGTGCAATGAACTTCTGTAATGTTTCCATTTTTATCTTTTACAACACTCTCACATTTAACAAAATAGGCATAACGTAAACGAACTTCTTTGCCAACTTTTAGACCCCAAAATTTACGATTTGCTTCTTCTTTAAAATCTTTTTGTTCAATATAAAGTTCCCTTGAAAATGGGATTTTTCTTGTTCCCATTGTTTCGTCTTCGGGATTGTTTATGCCGTCCAATTCTTCTGTTTGTCCTTCGGGATAATTAGTTATAACAACTTTTAGTGGGTCTAAAACTGCTAAAACTCGTTGTGATTTTTTGTTCAAATCTTCTCTTATCGAAAATTCTAATAGTCCAATATCAATAACATTTTCACGTTTTGCTATACCAACTTTTTCAGCGAATACTTTTAACGATTCTGGTGTGTAACCCCTTCGGCGTAGGCCAGAAATAGTTGGCATACGAGGGTCGTCCCAACCACTAACAAGATTATCTTTAACAAGTTGCAAAAGTTTTCGTTTGCTCATAACTGTGTAGTTCAGGTTCAAGCGAGCAAATTCTATCTGTCTTGGTCTGTAATCTCCTTCCACTATTTGGTCGAGATACCAATCGTAAAGTGGGCGGTGATTTTCAAATTCCAAGGTGCAAAGTGAGTGCGTAATACCCTCAATATAATCAGATTGACCGTGAGTATAATCATAAGTTGGATAAATACACCATTTATTTCCAGCCTTGTGATGATGTGCGTGCAAAATGCGATACATAATTGGGTCTCGCATGTGCATATTTGGCGAATCCATACCTATTTTTGCTCTCAAAATAATTGTGTTATCAGAAAATTCGCCGTTTTTCATTTTTTCAAAAAGCTCTAAATTTTCTTCTACGCTACGGTTTCGGAACGGACTTTCTTTGCCTGGTTTTGTTGGCGTGCCTCTGTATTCCGAAATTTGCTCGGCAGTTAGTTCGCAAACATAAGCCTTGCCTTTTTTTATCAGCATAACTGCCCAGTCGTATAGTTGTTGAAAATAATCTGATGAATAACATTCTCGGTCTTCCCAATCTGCTCCTAACCAGCGGAGGTCTTCTTTTATAGAATCTACATATTCGGTGTCTTCTGTAATTGGATTTGTATCATCGAAACGGAGATTAAATTTTCCGTTATAATCTTCTGATATTCCATAACTTAATAGTATTGCTTTTGCATGTCCGATGTGCAAATATCCGTTTGGTTCGGGTGGAAAACGTGTATGAATTCTTGCATCATATTTCTTGTCTTCAATATCTTGTCTAACTATCGTTTCTATAAAATGATACGATTTTGTTGTTTCTTCTGTTTTCATTTATTTTGTGTTATTTTTTAATTGCCAAGTTATATTTTCGGAGTCTTCAAATTTGATAAGACCAACTCCTTTTTTATAATAAAATTTTCTCATAGAATTACCTATACGATTTCCATAAACAAAAACACTATCATATAAAGTGTTATCTATTCTTAGGGTGTCTATTTCTGTATTGTGTTCTATATAGATGTCAGAATTATTAAATTCTCCACCAAAATTATCTGTGTTTTTATATAAAAATAAATTAAGATAAAATAAGTTACTCCGAAGTGTTAATCGCCCATACACAGGTTGATATATTACTTTAGGGCAATTAGGAAAATAACATTTCCCTTTTTGATTTTCAATATATTTAGTAACGATAAGTGTTTCTAATTCCAGATTATCGTTTATAAAAACGATAGAATCGCCGTCTTCGTAAGGTATCCATGCTTTTTCATCTTCAGTAAATTCTATGTTTATTTCCTCTGTTTTGTTGCAAGAAGATATAAAAAATGCAAATAAAATTATTATTAGAGTAATATTTTTTGTTTTCATTTTGCCAGTTTTAAGAAAAAAATCAATAAATTACTGTGTAATTATTTCATCTTACAAAATTAAGAATTATATCTAATAATACAAATATTTTTTGAATTGTAGGAATAGGGGCGGGAAATGGTGGGTAAAAGGCAGAAGAGGAAGAATGAAAAATTGGTGGATAGTAAGTAATTTTTCATTCTTCGTATCTAAATTTATTAAGTAGTTATACATCAGTTTTTTAGTATTTGTCAATTTGTAACTTATTTATTTTCAGTAAATTACTTTTGATTTTATACTTTAAAACTTTTAACTAATTACTTATTCTGGTGTGCGGAAATAAACTTTATCTTCTTCAAATTCTTTGAGGGCGATTAGTGCTGGTTTTGGCATACCTTCGTAGTATTTAGAGATTTCTATTTGTTCTCTATTTTCAAAAACCTCTTCTAGGTTATCTGTATATGAGGCAAATTGCTCTAATTTATTATTTAATTCGTCTTTAATTTCTATACTAATTTGGTTTGCTCTTCGGGCAATAACATTTATACTCTCATAAATACTTTCTGTATTTAATTCTAAATCGTGTATATCCCGAGTTTTTGTTGTTTTAGCTGCGTTTGTTTCGTTGTATTTCATAAATAAGTAGTTAAAAGTTATAAGTTGTAAAGTTGAAAGTTATAAAGTTTAAAAGTTATAAGGTATTTATTTTCAGTAAACTACTTTTAACTTTAAAACTTTTAACTAACTACTTAGTTTTATTTTTTGGAGTTTTTTTTTCTTTTTCTTTTTTTTGTTTCTTATTATTAACAGAGTTGGAAAGCTTCTCTATATCTTTAATATACTCTCCATTAGGAAATTCTCTTGTATAATTATTTTTTCGTTCAAAAGATTCGGTAAATCTTTCTTCTTTTTTAGATTCTATACTTTTTGAAGCAAATTCATTATTTGCTCTATAACTATAATATAATATTTTTTCTCTGTTTTCGCTATAAGGATAATCTTCAAGGCTGTTTTCCAATGAGATGTATGCTGCTCTTAAATAACCAATATCGTAATATAATATTGCATTTTTATACGATTTTGTTTGTAAGTTACCTCTCATTTCATCAATCAAAGTGTTGCAAGAGTCAATTTTAGAGCTTTTAGGAAATCTGGAAACAAATAATTCAAACTCATCAATTGCCTCATCTGTAATGTCTTGGTCTAAGCTCCAAACGGGAGATTCAAGATAGTAGCAATAAGCACTATTAAAAAGTGCCTCTTCTGCAAATTCACTTTTAGGATAAGTGTTAGAAAATTCTCTAAAATGAAATCCTGCCAAAATATAATCGTTTATTTCAAAATTACAAAGAGCGTATTTATAATAAACCTCTTCTCCACGTGTTCTGCCTCGCTCTCTTGGAACAAGTTGCTCATATAATTGTAATGCCTTTGAATATTTTTCTGCCTCAAATAGCTCTGTGGCTTTTTGATATTTCAAATCATTATCATCGCTTTTTACTATTTTCTGATAACTTTGTTTGTTACAAGAACTCAGGATAACAACCGATAATATTAAAATAATTAGTGTCTTTTTCATACTTTTTGGATATTTTAAGACCGCAAAGGTAATTATTTATAAAGATTTGTGAAAAAAATTAACAATTTTTTTGAAATATTATGTATAAAGTTAAGGCTTCACATAAAGTGAAGCCTTAATTATCTGAATTTTATTTATATTTTATCCAAGTTTGTAAACTATAACAGCAACTGTTTTGTCGTCGCCTCCCATGTTTACGCTAAGTCCGTAAGGTTTGTTTGGATTTAGAGTAATTTGTGCGTCTCCTGCTTTTCCAATTAGTTGCTCCCATATTGTAACTGCTTGATGCACACCAGTTGCACCAGTTGGGTGTCCCCAGCCGATAAGTCCACCAGTTGTGTTCATTGGAATTTTACCGTCTCGTGCAGTGTGTCCTTCTGCAACAAATTCTGCACCTTTTCCTGGTTCTGCAAGTCCCATAGCTTCTACGGCAAGTAGCCCTGCAATTGTAAAACAATCGTGAGTTTCTACCGTTCCTACTTGGTCAATTGTAATTTCTGCATCTACAAGAGCCTGTCTTACAGCTTCTTTGATAGTCGTTAGTTCTGTTAAACTGTCTGGGTCTTTTGTGATGTCGTCTTCTACCTGTGCAAAAGAAATTATTTCAACAGCTTCATTTTTAGGTATTCCAAGTTTTTCTAATCCTTCTTCCGAAACCACAGCAATTGCTGAAGCTCCATCGGATACTTTTGAACAATCAAACACATTTAAGTTATCTACAAAAAATCTTCCATTTGGCTTGTTGCCAAGATGAAATTCTACTAAATTAGGAGTTTTATTATGAAATTCTTGGGCTGTATCGCATAATCTGGCGTTTTCTATTGCATTTGCAAACCATTTAGCCATTCCTTTGCGAGACTCTTCTTCTCCATAAGCCTCAAAATAAGCACCTGCACGGTCGCTAAATTGTCCAGGAAAAAAGTATGCGTGTCCGTCTTTGCGATTTTTTTGCCAACCTGCTTGTGCCAGAATATCAGCACCATAGATTGCTTTGTAAGTATTTTGAACTTCTACGCCAAGTGCCAAAACAACATCGGCAGTTTCTGCAAGCACCGATTTTATACTTGTAGTGAGTGCCATTCCTCCCGAACCGCAAGCTCCTTCTACTCTCACGGCAGGTTTAAAGCGTAATCCCTCATCAATATAAGGCATAAAACCTGCGAGATTTGCTTGTTTGCTAAATCTTGCTGCAATAAAATTAGAGATAACTCCTTCATCTACATTTTTTGCTCCACCAATTTGTTCAAGAACTCCTTGTCCTGCTTCTTTAATATAATGCTCTAAATCTGGACGGGCTTTTTTTGGGTGAAATTCTTTTCTTCCTGTGCCGAGTGATATTGTGTTATATCCTGCGGTCATATATACTTTCTTACGTAATTTCATTTTATTTAAGTTTTGAAGTTATGAAATTATGAAGTTTAGAATAGATGAAATTATGAAAAATATTATTTTCAAAATTTCAAAATTTCAAAATTTCAAAATTTATTTTAAATATTCATTAATAGGACCATAAGCGTGGAAAAATCCTGTTAGCATAACAGTATTTACGTCTTTTTCGTTTGCTGCAACTTTGCTATCTACAAGTAATTTTCCTATTTTGTTGGAGCTTGTGTTATAGGCTTTTGCAAGTGTTGCTCCCAGAGTATCCATTGTGTTTAGTTCGCCGAAATATTTTTCAAAAACTTCATTTTTGTTTCTCATGCTAAATGTAGCTTTCCAAGGGACGTAGCTTTCTGGAAGATTGCCAAGTTCTTTGTCTGCTTCGTCTTTAAATTCGCTAATTGCAACATATTCTTTTTTATCAATATCATAAATTGCAACAGGTCTGCCTTTTTCGTATTTTAAGAAACCGTCTTTTTGTGCTCCGCTGGAATATTGTCCACCTCTAACATTAAGACTCATCATTTTATCTAATAATTCGCTATGTAAATTTTCGTTTTTCAAATATGGGTTCATAACGCTCATTATGTATTGACAAACATCAATTCCTACATAATCAACAAGTTGGAAAATTCCCATTGGACGAACCAAGAAATCTTGTGACACCTTATTAATCATATAAATTGATTTTGCGAAAGAATTGTTGGCATTAAGTTTTTCAACCTCTTTTATGCCATGTAAAGCATCTCTCATAAAATGTCCGTTTCCAATAAATCCTGCGAAATCATTTGAAGGAACAATTATTTTGCGTAAATTTTTGGCATAAGCCAAAGCAAACTCTTCTACTTCTGGTAAAGTATTTTCGCCTTTGATAAGTTCTACGAGTTTTTGAACTGCTGGTGGATTGTAGAAATGAAATCCAATAACTTTTCCACCAAGTTCTGCTTCTTTATCCAGATTACTAATTGGAATTGATGAAGTGTTGGTGAAAAACCAAGGATTGTTTGGGTTATTATCTTTAATTTGGCTAAAAATTTTAACTTTCAACGCAGGGTCTTCTTTTATTGCTTCAAAAATAATATTAGAATCGTAGGTTGCTTCCAAACGAGTAGTTGGTCGCACAAGACTCAAAACATGAAATACATACTCATCAATAACCTCAAAGTTTTCAATCAAATCTTTGCGGTCTGCATAAAGACTGCGTAACAAGATTGTTTTCTTCTCTGCAATTTTTGTTACCTGAGTTTTTAAATACCTCATCAAACCTTGCAATGCTTCCGATGAAACGTCCATTGCATTTAGGACAAAATGTTTGTCCTTGTTCTCTGGTTTTAGGCTTTGATCTGCCATTTCTACTGCTGTAAGTAAGAGAATACCGCTTCCCATTTTTCCGGCTGCTCCCAAAACAGATACGTTTTGTAATTTGTCTAAATAATTCATTTGGCTATTTATTTTAGTTATTTTGGTAGTAAATTAGATTTTCATTTAATAAAAACATATAACTAAAGTTTCTGACTTTCTAAATCGGTGATAATAAAATTGTTAGAAATACAAAT
>JAOZQN010000238.1 GCA_029932195.1 Bacteroidales bacterium
TACTAACAAGCAACATACTAACAACTCCGAAACTTCAGTTAATAATTGTCAATTTTATACTATTTTGGTAATTGCATTTATAATTATCTTATTATAAGTGTTTTATAATACTTTTTAAATAGTATATAAGTAAAATTAATTTTATAAATTATTGATAATCAATATAAAATGAAAGCAAAAACTTTAGTTATTAATACTAAAAACTTATAACTTAATTAAGGGGGTAAAAATACAAATATAAAATCTAATTTTAGCATTGCAAAATTTTTATTTTGGAATAAAGTATAAATAATCTATTTTTGCAAAATATTAAACAACATTTTAACACAACAAATATTTAAATGAAACGATTTTTTGATATTAGAAACGAGGAAGTTCTTAAAAGAGATTGGTCTTTTGAAAAAATAGAATCTAAAAAATACGCAAAAGGGTTGTTGGTGATTGGAGCAACATCTTTTATTGGAGCACAGACACTTACCGAACTTTTTAAAATGTGGAATAACGATATTCACATTTTGGTGAGAGCTGAAAATAAGCAAGCCGCAATAAAACGAATGGACGATATTTTTGCCAAATGGAAACTTCCTGCTTGTCAGCATGATAAACTAATTTATCATGTAGGAGACTTATTTGCAGATAAATGGGGACTTAGTGATGAGGAATATTTTGATATTCAAAAATCGGTGGGATATGTTGTGCATTTTGCAATTTACGCTCGTTATCACTTGCCTTACAGTCACTTTAAAAAAGAATGGCTACCAGATTTCTTGAATATGATGGATTATTGTTCAAATCCAGATTATCCAAAATCGTTTCATTATCCGAGTTCGTATAGCTCTCATTTTATGGAAGATGATGAGGATTTTGCAAGACTAAATACTTCTGTCTGGCATAGTGGATATACTGGTTTTAAGTGGGTTACAGAACAAATTTTAAGGCGTGCATTTAGTGCCAACATGCGGGGTTGCATATATGATATTCCGCTTGTTATAGGCTCGCATAAAAATGGAATTGGTCCTGATGCCTATTTTACTTGGCAGGTAACCGAACTTTTTATTAAGACTGGAATTTATACAAGTTTTGATTTTAAAGTTATTTCTGTAGATATTTTGGGACAAATAATTGCTCGAAATATTACTAATGAACTTACAAACGAGGCTTCAACTTATATCCGACCAGTGTTTCCTGATGCGATTACACAAGACCATTTTGTGAAATTTGCCAAAGCTAAAGGTTTTGAAGTCAAACATGGAACGGTTAAGGATATTATAAAAAAAGTTAGCAAACCTGGACGTGTAAACTTTATTATGCCAGACGATTTTTACGAATTAATAAAAAAAGTGCATAAATTTAAACATATTTACCCACTAAATCTTGATACAAGCGAATTTCCTACGGGAATAGAAACTTGGCAGAAAAATTTAGAATATTTATTTCCCGAATAACGAATTATGATTTACGAATTACGAATGGTTTACACCAAATAATAATGTTTATGGCATAAGTAAATCGGGCATTTTTCATATTAATCAAAAGTAGTTTACACTTTTTTTATTTGTTTGTAAAATAAAAAACACAATAATGACTTTAATTTCAGCTCATTAGCGTAGGGTTTAAAACTCTATGCTAATGAGAAAAGTGTAAAGTGGATATGAAAAACGCCGTAAATCATAAATAGTAAAATCGTAAATCAAAAATTCCAAATTGTTATTTCAAGATAACTTTATCATTAAAAATACCATTTTCTGTATTTATACTGATAAAATAAATTCCTGATGCGTTTTTGCTTAAATCAATATTTTGACTTTCAGTTGTTTTAAGAATTAAAGCTCCTGTAATATCATAAATTTCAATTGAATTTATAGCATCTTTGCTATAAATATTTATAACTGCATTTGTAGGATTAGGAAAAATATTTAGCTCTCCACTTAAATTAATTTTAGCATTTTTTCGTGTCTCTTTGCTGAAAAAAGAATTATCTGGAGTAATTCCTGTTAAACATTCTTGTCCATCGGAATATTCTTGTGGGTCGTCTATTGAATAGAATCCATTTTGATAGCCGTCCCAACCAAAATTATAGTGAAAATTATCTGAGTCGTCGTAACCGTCGCAAAGGAAAGCATGTCCACCTCCATCTGTTTTTTGTCCTGCATAAAACATTGGTTGTGAAGCATCTAAATCTGCTTTTAATAGAGTTTTCCATTCGTCGTCAGAAAATTTTTCCCTTTCGTTATATTCTGGATATTGGTATAGAAAATAATACCATAAAGCGTCCATAACATCTGCTGTATAGGCAGATGAGCCAGCTGAACCATATTGCATTTGCACGGATACACCTGCATTATAAACTAATAGAGCCGCACTTGAAGTTGGATTATCGTTGCTCATAGAACCCCAAGAGTATGTTTGATTTCCATAATCTACAGTTTGTGAATTATATCCTTCTGGTGTGTAAGTATATGAGCCATTGCCTGTTGCAGGGAATTGATGATATTTCATAAGAATACCCATAGCAGTTGCTACACAGCCAGTTAATGCTCCATTGGGGCAGTGTTCTTCCCAACCGTCATTTTGTCCCCATTCTATATGATTTACAAGAGGATTAACTCCTTTGTTTTTAGACAGTTCTGGTGTGAAATTAGCAATTGAAGTATTGTATTTTTGCCAATCAGATTTTATCTTTTGGTCGGCAGCAATATTATTTTCAATTTTAAATTCAATTTTATTGGCATAAGTTTGCATCCAATATACCACGTTTTCTGGTTGGTCTTCTGTTTTAAATGTATTTTCTAACGAATATCCAATAATTGGATTAATTAAATCGTCTCCCGAAACTACTACAAATCCTTTTTCTCCTTCTAAATTAAATACAAAATATGCTGGATTATTATCCAAGTTAAGTATTGTTTCTTCTGCAAAATTTATTTTAGCTTGCTCTGTTCCAGATTTTTCGAAGTAGAAATTTTTAGCTACTTGTCTGGCTTCGTCTATTGTTATTCCGTCTGCAAAAATATTTGTTACTATTAATGATAGTAAACCGAGTAATAAAAATTTTATTTTCATAATTTTATGTGTTTTAGGTGCCCACCCCGCCCTCCCTTTTGGAGGGTTGGGGTGGGCTTTTTTTAATTATTTTGTTGAAGAATTACTTAAAATATATGTTCCTGATTCTCCCCAGCTTGAATTAATTTCTTGGTCGTAATATTTTAGATATACATCGCCTGTATAAACTCCATCAGCTGTATTTATTCCAATCCAGTAATTACCATCGTATTGAGAAAAATCGCCGTCGTGAAAAGAGAATGTTTGCGAATAATAGTTAAAACCGTCTTGTTCCTTTAGTTCTAGTTTTATTAATCTTGGATTCTGCACTCTATCGGTGGCTACCGAAATTGCTTCACGCTCGTTTCCTGTAAATGATGCTCCATAAATTTTTAAAGATGGATAGTTTCCTAAATCATATTCCAAAATGTTTTGGCAATCAATAGAAATTGAAGTTTCGTAAAGTCCGTTGCCTACATTTACTTTAATAACATCTCCTTCTGGACTGACTGCAATATACTTAACACCAACAGTGCTATCAGATGCTGTTATTGTTTTGGTGAAATTTTTACTTAAATAAATATATTTACCATCTTTTTCTTCTCTATCGGATAAATCTGCTGTAATAGTAAAACCTACGGGGTCTGCCGTAGAAGTTACTTTTATATCCACTGTGCCACCGCTGAAATCTTCTGGAATTAAACTTCCATAAATAGAAAAACTATTCTCCACCAATGTAAGTTCTGTTTTATCAGCACTAATTGAATTTTCGTCTATACTTTGCTCTGTTTTTTTGCACGAAGTAAACAGAAAACTTGCGATAAATACTGCGATTATGGCAGTTGTTAAAAAACTTTTTTTCATGTTAAGTTGGGTTAAGTTGGTTAGTAAATTAAGTTTTTAATTTTTAGTTTTTAATTAGTGTGCGTCCACAAAGTCCGTAAGGACGACCTATTGATAACCCACGATGATAATCGTGGGCTACGAATAAACGAGTTGCAAAAATATTGTAGGTCTAATTCGTAAAAAAGCCGACTTTGTGGACGCACACTAATTAGTTTTCGCCTGATAATAAATCTGGGCATTTTTCATATTTACTTTACACTTTCTTATTATATTTTTGAATTTATAAACAAATAAAAAAAGTAGAGACATTGATTTCAACATCTCTACTTTTATGAAATTTATAATCCTGAAATAGTAAAATTCATATCTATATATCCATCACCAGTAACATGTAGATTTGTAGTTACTCCATTTAATAGTATGTTATAGTCATCAAGTTGAATAATTACAGGAGTTGCGTTTAGGTGGTCGTCTCCAAAACTATCTTCCTCCCACATATCTTCTATTTCTAGTTTTAGGTAGTATCCTTCTGCAGAAATATCACCGTCTGCATTTGTAACTTCGTGAGTGTATGTAAAAAGGTCTGTGTCTCCAAAGTTGGTGTAATTTGTTCCTTCATCAATATCAACAAAATTACTTTGATTCCAAAAATAATGTTCAGCAACTACGTTTCCTAATGGGTCAAAAACAGTTCCTTTTACTCTTCCTTTTAATTCGCATTCAGTTCCAGAGTCGTCTGTTTGAACGTTCCAATCTGTCATTCTAAAACTAAAAATAAATTTAGAACGGTTGCAATCACGCACTTTGTAACGGTCTGCAAGAATTACATTGGCAATTGAGTTGTCTCCGAGATGTCTTATTTTATAAGAAAGCATAACTCCCGGACTTTCTGGTGACCATTCTGCTCCATTATTAATAAAGTCGCTAAGTGCTGTTGCATAACTGCTTAAATCACTTATAATCATCATATTTGCGGCATTACTTCCCGAACCTCCAAGAACCATAATATCCATTTTAAATGAATTAAAAATATTAATTTCGTCTTGCGTAAAATTTGCTTCTATCTCACCAGCGTCAATATCACCAGTTGCACTTCCCCCTGCATCTAAAATTTCTGAAGGCAAAATACTTAAAGACGCATTTACTGTTCCAATAATATTATCGTAAGATTCTGTTGATTCTATGGTAATTAGAGCCATACGACCATAAGTAACCGATGAAACATAAACTGGTGAGTTTTCTCCCATATTTTTATCTTTTAGAACTGCTACTGGATCAACAAACCAATCAGAAGGAGTTTGAGGATAATCTACATCTATGGTATAATATTTTTGAACAAATTTTATCACAACTTTGTTACTTGTTTCGCCTTCTTCAAAAGTTACTGAGCCACCAAGAGCTTTTGTTGGGTCTCCGTAACTAACTCCAATAGAGCGAGCCATTCCGCCTTGCGAATAAGTTTGAGTTTTAGTAAGTTGCATATAAGCTGGTGTTGCTCCAACTTCCATACCGTCTAATAATTCATTTACTGCCGTTCTTGTGGTAGAAAGTTTAGGATTAACTACCTCTGTTACAGGGCTTGTCTGATTTGTTGTAGGCAAAGAAATAGAAATTGTTACAGGATTTCTTTCGTAAGTAATTGGCGTATATTCTCCCGTAGGAATAGAATTTCCGAGAAGCATTGCACCTGGATAAATAACATCGCTTGTTGGGTCAAGTAAGAAAAATTCACTGCTACTTCCTGATAATAACATTTCTGATACCGAACAAACTTCTGTTCCTGCTTCGTTTCCTTCCTCTTCTTCTGTGCTCATTGTTTTTTTCTGGTTTCCAGTATCTTCAACTGACTGCGAAAAATGTGGTAATTCTCTGATGTGATCATCAAAATCGTCTTCTGTTTTTTTACATGCACTAAATGCGAGTAGTGCCATAATTGCTACAATAAAAATTTGCTTGTTAATTTTCATGTTTTTTTAATTTAATTGGTTTTTAAAATAATTTGAGTGTTATTTGGGGGATTATTTACAAAAAAATAGATTAGTCTCCTGCATAAAATAGACCATCAATAGCACCATCTCCATAGTTTGTAGAACCTGTTTTTACCCAACCTGTTAGACCAAAATCTGTTTTTATTAAATATAAATCTGTTCCTTGCTTGTTAATTAAAACTTCAATGCTATAATCTTTTGGCAAACTTGCTACCGAGCCAGTTAGGTTTTCGGTTTTATATATTGTTATAGGTTTTATGGTTTTTGTTTTTAGCCCAACATAATAATATGCTTGCGAGGCTTCTACAAATTTTCCATTTTTCAAAGTATATTTTTTTCTCTCATTAAAATTATTGTTGGTATGACCAGACACATAAATATTTCCATTTCCAGGAATGTATAAATTTAATCCTGAAATATAAGAAACTGCTTCTGACTGTCCATCTTTATAAAAAATAAATTCTGGGTCTGCCGAAGCTCCTTCAGTAAAAACCACATTATAATAATCGCTATTAGAACTTATTTTAGTTTTTATCAATTTAATGTTGTCCATTCCCATTTCGTTGTTAATATATAATGGGTCGTTTTTATCCAATTCCGAAAGACTTTTATTTATTACCGTAGTTGAGGCAGAATTATATTTAATAAAAATATCATTATATATGGTTAGTTTTTTTAAATAATCAAAAGGTTCGTTGTCTTCAATTTCATTATTTGACATTACTTTTACTTCTCCGTTGTTTGTGGTTGTGTTATTGTCTAAATGTGTTTCATTTGAGACAATATTTGTATCATCGTTTTGTTTTGTGTTATCTTCTGTATTTCCACACGAAAATAAAAACATTATTAAACTGATACTTAAAATTAAAATTGCTGATTTTTTCATTTGTTTATTAATTTATTTATTAATTTATTTATTAATTTATTTTTTGTTAGCATGTCCACAACCTGTTTCGACTCTACCTCCTTCCCATGTTACACTTATTGAATATCCATGCACCATGTCTGATTCGCCATCGCTACAGGCTTCTTTGGTTATAGTTGCAGTTTGAATAAAACCTCTATCTCTATCGAAAAGAAATTTTATTTGAACTTGATTGTCAGATATTTTTGTCATTTTTTCTGTTGTGTAATAATATGCTTTAGAAGTCTCTCCGCCATAACCTTGGATATAAACTATATCATTTTTTTTAAATTGTAGCGTCCAATTGCTACTTGTTCCAAAAAATCCTGCATTATTAATCTCGTCAAAAGTAATTCCTTTTGAGCTTGCTGTTTTGCCTCCAATTTGTTCAATAGAAGTTATTACATTTACCTCTCTTACAACGTCTTTGCCCAATCCTCCATCGTATTGCAAAATTTGCTGTTTTTGATATTCAACATTAAACCAAATATCATCAAATTTGCTGTCGTATTCGTTTGGAGTAATTCCTTTAGTAATATCTTTTAATTCTTTAGGTGTATCTTTTTCTATAAATTGTATGGATTCACCGCTTTCTTCTCTAAATACAAATAAAGCTCCGCTTGTAGAAAGTGCTACCATATCAAATCTCACTTTTACTTTAAAATATGGTAAGTTTTTATTCATTTCTGCTAAATCTGCAGCTGTAACGACTTCTACTACTTCTTCTTTTATTGAATCTCTTGTTGTTTCTTCTTTGTTTTTATTATTTTCCTTATTTCCACACGAAAATAAAAACATAATTAAACTGATACTTAAAATTAAAATTGCTGATTTTTTCATTGTTAGTTTGGTTTTAATTGTTGTTTTAATTTAATAGTTGTTTTAAGTTTGAAAAAGTGAAAAAAAAGATACAATAATTTTTAATTATTGTATCTTTTTTTTCCTAAAGAGTAGTTATATCTATTACTAAAATTTTTGAGATTTTTGCGTCATCGGTTAGTTCCTGTTCTGAAACATATCCTATGTCAAATTGTAATTCTATTTTTGTATTATCTTTAATAAACAGGTTAAATTCAGGTGCATCACTAAATCTATCTTGATAATTTTCATAAGAATTAGAAAAAGTTTTGAGCGAAGTTTTTGCATTGTCTCCTATTTTTACTCCGTTGAAAGAATATTTGTTGGACGAAAGATATATTGCAGATACTTTTTTATTCATAATAGTAATAGTTGCATCTTCTCCATATTTTAGTTCGGTATATTTTTCATAAGTCATTTCATTTTCACCAGTTTCTTCTGTAAAATCGTTGCCCATAATTGCAATAATTTCGTCTTTTGAAATATCCATTTTTACGTCAATTGCTGCTACTTCTTTTACTACCTCTTCTGGTGTAACTTCTTCATTTGTAGTTTCTTTATTTGTATCTTCTCCATCTGTCTTATTTTCAGTGTTTCCACACGAAAACAATACTACACTCAAAAATAATACTGCAATAATTGATAATTTGTTCATTAGTTTATTGATTATTTAGTTTGTTGATTATTCAGTTGGTTATTCGGAGTGCGACTTTAACCTGATTAATTCATGAACTTTCTATTACAATGCCAAAACGCACATCATTATTGACAATCCTCAATTTTTATTTTTTCTAAATAGCTCGCTATTTTTTCAAATATAAAACTTTGCGGTTGTCAATACTAACGCACCTTTTGACTTTTCACAACAAAAGTTTATGAATTAATCAGGTTAAGTTGCACCCCGAATAAGTTAGATTAAATAGGTTTTTAAACCCGAAAGCGTCTGCAAGACCTGTCGGCGTTTAATAATCGTTAGAGTTGTTTTGAGCTTTGTCCCATGTCTCTTTTGCGTAATTTAAAAATACTACAGGAGCATTTTTCATATCTGCTCCTATATTAGTTTTTCCCTGAATAGCTTTTTCAGAAATTATTCCTCCAGGCATAGTTGTCGTTCCTCTAATGGCATATTTATCTCCGTTTTCTAAAAACATAAGTTTTATTTCGTTTGCAGAAGCCTCACTTGAACAATCTAAATGATATACAAAACAAATTTCCCCATAATTATCATTATTTAAGTCTGTTAAAGTAAATGAATTTTCTACAAGATGTAATTCGTTGGCAAATTCGCATTTATTTACAAAATCTTTTATTTCTCTTATTAATGTATTTTCACCGTTGGTAACATAATGATAGCCATGTATTTCTCTTGTTAAACTTGGGTCTAACTCAGAAGTTGCATCATGTTTTTTTTCATAAATAGAAATAACAAAAATATTTTCGCCATTTTTATCCGACCATTTTTTAGCCGAGTGCCAAGTTCCTTTGTATAAATCCGCTGGGACATCGTTTTTAGAAATAGACATTTCTGTAAAAGCAAACTCTTCGTTTGCAAATTCTTCTGTGTTATTATTTTCGGTGTTATTTGTTTCTTCTGCGTTGTTGTCTTCTGTGGTATCTGTGTTAGTTTCAGTGTTTCCACACGAAAATAATACTACACTCAAAAATAATACTGCAATAATTGATAATGATTTAATTTTCATTTTAATTAAGGATTTAATAGTTAGTAATTCAATTTATAAA